>NZ_JADYXE010000122.1:0-1037 GCF_015864465.1 Pseudoalteromonas sp. SWN29 | reverse complement strand
CGTGGTGGTTACGAAGATGCTACCCTAGAGAAGCTCGCTAAGAAGGCCAAGCAGTGGAAGGTACAGACAGTAGTCCATGAGTCCAACTTCGGTGACGGTATGTTCGGTAAGATTTTCTCTCCGATTCTCCTGAAGCACCACAAGTGTGCCTTAGAGGAAATCCGTGCTAAAGGCATGAAGGAGATGCGAATCTGCGATACTATCGAACCGTTGATGGGTGCACACAAGCTGGTCATTCGTGATGAGGTTATCCGTGAGGACTACCAGACTGCTCGTGACCTTGATGGGAAACATGATGTTCGCTATAGTGCGTTCTATCAGATGACCCGTATGACCCGTGAGCGAGGCGCTGTGGCACATGATGACCGACTTGATGCTATCGCATTGGGTATAGAGTTCCTGCGTGAAGGGATGCTTGTGGACAGCCGTGTAGGTGAAGAAGAGATGACCCTTGAGTTCCTTGAACACCACATGGAGAAACAGACCATTGGTGGTGATGCTATCCATAGCTACGATGTTGGTGGCGTGGACATCTACTACGAGGACGACGGAGACTCTAGCTGCTTCATTAAGTGGTAATTGGATAAGTATGCGGGAAAGGTGCATAGGTAAGCACTTAGTACCGCTACGTTACCGTTAAGTAACTCACTGATATACATGAAGAAATTAATACGACTCACTATTGGGAAGGGGTTTATACTATAGGAGAGAAACTCTATGATTATCCGACCAACAACAGAAAGAGACTTTAAATTATTCGAACCATCTCCAGAAGACGTAGCTGAGGCACACGCCTATGGCATTGAACCGTCATTCCCACCAGCCTCTGAGTGTGTCACTATGTCTCTTCATGGGATTCCTGTGGCTATTGGTGGAAACCGTGGGGACCAAGTGTGGTTCGTAACGTCCGCTGAAGTATGGAGATTAAGTCTGAAGTCACGTAAGGAGTTCCGCAAGCTCATTCTAGAGTACCGCGATACAATGCTGAAACAGTATCCAGTAATCTGGAACTATGTATGGCTAGGCAATAAGTCCCA
>NZ_JADYXE010000121.1:0-1080 GCF_015864465.1 Pseudoalteromonas sp. SWN29 | reverse complement strand
AGCAAGTTACTGTGAAAATCTAAACCGGAAACGGCGCTCAAATATCAGTAATTGCGAAAAGCTACTCGCATAAAACTTAAGCTACTCAGTAAAATTATTCAGTAATAAATCACAACTGCATTATGCAGTTATTTTCATGCGTGTAATTTAGGTTTAATAGGGCTAATTACTCATTTGACGGATGAAATAAAGTGACCCAGTAATAAAAGATAAATTTTGAACTTGAAGAGCAAATTTAGTGGCGCAGTTTTGTTTGTTCAATTAGGATGGCTGTCTAGTTTGGTAGTTTCTGTCTCTAGTTTGGTAGTTTCTCGCAGGTCTTATAGATAGTCTTGGTCGGCAATCCCTGAGTATGCGTTTTGAAATCGAGGTGCTCTGTTGGCTCGAACGTCTTGTTAAAAACATTGGATGTTTTGCATTCAATATTCGTAACCAACAGAAGCATATTCCACTTAATATAATAGTCAGTTACTTTTAAATTAAGTGGCTTGGTCGAACTATAAGGCATTCAAAAGGACAAAAAACAGTTAGTTTTTGCTCCTGCGTCGCTTATTTTAACCAAATACGACGAATCTTTGTTCTTTAGTAAATTTTAACTAGCGCACCATGTTTATAGGTTTGATCATGGCATGATGCGCCAGCTGTAATCGTTTACAATTTGTATTTTAAAGCTACTTTCCAAGTTCTTATCTAATAACTCTTATCTAATAACTCTTTTCTTATAATTTCAGCCCCAGCACTTAAGGCATTTAGTTTGCCGTTAGCGATATGGTGAGGTAGGGGAGCCATGCCGCAGTTTGTACACGGGTAAAGTTTATCGGCATCTACAAATTGCAGTGCTTTACGTAGCGTATTAGCTACTTCCTCTGGCGTTTCGATAGTATGGTTTGCTACATCAATTGCGCCTACCATTACTTTTTTACCGCGAATGAGTTCTAGTAAATCCATTGGCACATGCGAGTTATGGCACTCTAGTGAAATAATATCGATATTAGATTGCTGAAGCTTAGGGAATGCTTCTTCGTACTGTCGCCATTCGCTTCCTAGTGTTTTTTTCCAATCTGTATTGGCTTTAATGCC
>NZ_JADYXE010000120.1:0-1099 GCF_015864465.1 Pseudoalteromonas sp. SWN29 | reverse complement strand
CAAGTGTTAGCAATTGGGTCAGCCGCTACGCTCATGATGTTCTCGTGGTTGTCCTCAATGAACTTGATGCGTTCTGCGAAGTCCACCTTGTCCACACCAGCAGTGTTAGCACCGTGAATCTTCAGCCAGTAGTACCCATCGACACCAATCGGTTTACCTTTAGCGAGAGTTAACAGACCTTTAGTCATGTCGTTGCCTTGCGGGTTAAACATTGGGACTGCGTACACTCTACCGCGCCAGTCCATATTCATCGGGAACCAGATAGCTTTAAACTGTGCGAACTTATTGGCCTGACCTAACATGAACTCCATGCTCATGCGGCGAGAAACTCGTGCTTTCTCTTTGCGATAGATTGCGGAGGCCGCTTTCTTCCACGCTTTCAGAGCCGCTTCGTTCGTGTCGATGTCTTCAGGTTTGACAGGCAGTTCACCACGTTCGAGAGCAGGTACGTCGTCAACCGGGCAATGCTTCCAGTTCACAATCTCATTGACCACTGCCAGAACCTTCTTGTTAATCTTCCAAGGAGTATTCTGTGCGATGTTCACCGCCTTGTAAACTTCAGGCATGTACACGTCGTTGTAACGCTCAAGTCCCTTCTTGGAACCAGTGCGAACCAGAGAGAGAGGCTTGCGACCAGCAGCCCAATAGCCACCACCTACCGGACTCGTCCAAGGCTTAGGAGGGACCACGCAAGGTTGATACATTGGAGCGATTGCAGCCAGTGCACCAGCACGTTTAGATAACAGGTCAACGTATTGCTCGGTTAACTGGATGTACTCGCCATCCTTCTCAACGTTACCAGCAAACGGTCGGTGTAACTCAACGAGACCAGTAGACCCGATGAGCAGTTCCAACATGCGCACACCAACGTGAATAGATTCTTCAGGTGTCCATGTGGTCCACTTGGTTTGCAGTTGACCAGCATCAAGCATCTTGCCCTCTACGGCTTGCATGAATGCTTTCTTGTAGACGATACCAACGCGCTTGTTCAGTGCTTCCTGTACGTGATTCTTAAAGTGTTTCGCTTCTTCATCACGAATGCGTCCGAAACGTAACTCATCTTCAATGCTACGACCAATCTTAGTGGCAACCGATTGAA
>NZ_JADYXE010000119.1:0-1146 GCF_015864465.1 Pseudoalteromonas sp. SWN29 | reverse complement strand
CGGCGTTTTTCAAGACAGTTGTCGCCTAAATTGTTAAGCAGCTTCTTTGTGTTGCTCTGGATTTAACTCCACAGCGCCTATTGGCTGCCAGTTTCGCTCTTCTTTTGACCATCGCTCTGGATGTTCATTTCTTTTTGTCTGATACAACGCTTTTCGCTTCGCCAGTATTCCCACATCAAGACCATCATGCCTCTGGTTTGGTGTTACAAACTTAATCCTGCTATGGCGATGCTCGTTGTTGTACCAATAAACAAATTCATTGACCCATTTACGCGCGGCTTCTAACGACTTAAAACCTTCACTCGGCCAACGTGGATGATACTTTACCGTTCTAAATAGCGATTCTGAGTATGGATTATCATTGCTCACCCTTGGACGGCTTCGTGAGGTCACAACGCCTAAATCGTACATCTTAGCTCGCATCGTCAAGCTCTTCATGGGCGCGCCATTATCTGAGTGCAACACAACGTCTTTCTTTAAGCATTTCTCTGACCAGACCGTACGCTCTAGTAGTGCTGCAGCTTGCTCACCTGTTTCACTGTCGTGAACTTCCCAACCGACGATTTTTCGACTGTAAATATCTTCAATCATGTACAGATAATAGTGCTTTCCTATCACCGTTGTAGGCAGGTAACTGATATCCCAACTCCACACTTCGTTCGCTTTTTTAGCCGTATAACTGGTTGGCTTTTTATGAACATTTCTCGGCTTAGCTTTTCCTCGGTGATGAAGCATGTTTTCAGCATGCAAGATACGGTAAAAACTCGACTCAGAAGCAATATACTCACCTCTATCGGCGAGTATAGGTACAATTTGACTTGGCGGTAATGAGGCAAACTCTTCACTATTACACACATCAATCACGTCTTGTCTTTCAGCCTGACTCAGTTTATTCCCAGGCTCTGGCCGCGTAACTGTAGGCCTTTTATCTGCGCCAATCTCACCCTCTATTCGCCAACGCTGTAAGGTTCTTGTTGATAATCCAATCACGTCACAGGCCTTATCTTGTCTCGCACCTGATGCTACTGCGGTGCTGACCCATTGCGCGTATTTTTGCCTATCGGTCAGCGAAATCAGTCTTCCTCTTTTTCTTTCCAATAGGCATCGAACTTTTTTCCGAGAACGAGTAAAGCTGCCGCTTCTGCT
>NZ_JADYXE010000013.1:0-89405 GCF_015864465.1 Pseudoalteromonas sp. SWN29 | reverse complement strand
GGTTTTGATGAGTTAAGGGAAAAAATAATAAGGCTCATTGGTGGGCATGCGTTGCATTTATATAAAATCCAAAAAGTGACCTAGAGGTCTGAGCAATGTCTGTTATAATAAAGTATAAAGCTATTAAATTTCACGCAAAAAAATGACGCTAATTAGCGTCATTTTTTATAACTGTTTGGAGCTTCGCTATAACACTTTTTAAGCGTGGGCTAACTCAAGACCGGGTGCAGGCATCGTCACAGGCGTTTCAAATGTTGCCCACTCCCATGCTGACTCTGTAGCCATAATTTTACGAAGTAATTTATTATTTAAATCATGACCTGATTTAAATGCAGTTACTTTACCTAAAAGGTTATGGCCTGTCATAAACATGTCACCAACACAGTCTAATATCTTGTGCTTAACAAACTCATCGCTATAACGTAAACCGTTAGGATTTAATACTTTGAACTCATCAAGTACTACTGCACTATCCATACTACCACCTAGCGCTAGGTTGTTAGCATGCATGTATTCAATGTCTTTCATAAATCCAAAAGTACGCGCGCGGCTAATTTCTTCAATAAAGCTTTGCGTTGTTATGTCCAACCCAATACGTTGGCGACTTTCATTGATAGCTGGGTGGTTAAATGCGATCTCAAAGTCGATATGAAAACCATCATATGGTTCAACTTCGGCCCACTTACCATCTTCTTCAATGCGTACTTTTTCTTTAATACGAATAAAGCGTTTAGCAACGTTTTGCTCTTCAATTCCGCCTTTTTGTAACAAATATATGAATGGTAATGCACTACCATCCATAATCGGCACTTCTGAGCTGTCTAATTCTACAATTAGATTATCAATGCCCATTGCAGCAACAGCTGCAATAAGATGCTCAGTAGTCGATAAGCGAACACCATCTTTGTTAATTAAACAGGTACACAACTGCGTATCACCAACGGCTTCAGGTGTTGTTTCAAAATCAACAACCGGATCAAGGTCGACACGACGAAATACAATCCCAGTATTTGCGCTCGCAGGTCGGAGAGTTATTGTGACCTTCTCACCTTTATGAAGTCCAATTCCTATGGCTTTGACTACTTCTGCAATCGTACGCTGTTTAATCATAGGTATGCTCACTTTTAAATCAGTTACAGTTATATGGCGGAGTTTAACATAAATCCTTTTGCCTTTCAATATTCGTACATATTTCAAACAAAAGTATTATTTAATGTTAATCAGCCTGCTTACGTAAAAAAGCGGGAATATCAAAATAATCACCACCTTCTGATTTATCCACTTTTTTACTGTTTTGCGCTGAAGAACTTGAACTGCTTGAACTAGTTGAAGGCGCTTTTTCTTTGCTTTGAGTTTGCACTTTAGCAGTACTTTCTTCAGTGTTTGTATCTTGGCTTGCAAAGCTTGGTACGTACATACTGCTCGTTTGGTTTGATGTGCTTGCAACATCAGAACCTGATGCTTTTTTAAAGCCGTTATCAACAATACCAAACTGTGGACGACGATCGCCGCCTAAACCAGTTGCAACAACCGTTACACGTAACTCATCAGTCATTTCTGGGTCGATTACCGCACCCACAACAACCGTTGCGTTTTCTGACGCAAGTGCTTTAACGTGATTACCCACAATTTCAAATTCTTCAATCGCAATGTCCATACCTGCGGTGATATTAACTAAGATACCTTTAGCACCTGTTAAATCAACGTCTTCTAGTAGTGGGCTTGAGATAGCCGCTTCTGCTGCTTCTTGTGCACGATCAGGGCCTGACGCAGACGCCGTTCCCATCATTGCAGTACCCATTGCAGACATTACAGTTCTAACATCGGCGAAATCCACGTTAATTAAACCAGAACGTGTAATTAGCTCTGCTATACCTTGTACTGCACCAAATAATACGTCATTAGCTTTAGCGAAGGCATCTAGAAGTGTAGTCCCTTTTCCTAAAACTTTAAGCAATTTATTGTTCGGAATTGTAATAAGTGAATCTACAATTTCTGACAATTCGTTAATGCCTTGTTCAGCGGCTGCTGCACGTTTTTTACCTTCAAAATCAAAAGGACGTGTTACAACTGCAACGGTTAAAATACCGAGTTCTTTAGCAATTTTAGCAACTACCGGTGCTGCACCAGTACCTGTACCGCCGCCCATACCGGCTGCAATAAATACCATATCGGCGCCTTCAAGGCTGGCACGAATTGTATCTGCATCTTCTTCAGCCGACTTACGGCCTACTTCAGGGTTTGCGCCCGCACCCAACCCAGAGGTTATTTGCGTGCCTAGCTGAACTGTAATATCGGCAGCAGAGTTACGTAATGCTTGCGCATCCGTATTAGCGGCTATAAAACGCACGCCTTCTATTTGTTGTTTAACCATGTGCTCAACAGCGTTACCGCCACCACCGCCCACGCCGATTACTTTTATTACAGCTTCTTCGCTGTGTTGTTCCATTATATCAAACATGTTTACTCTCCGACTTGAGTCTTAAAACTCGCCTTGGAACCATTTAGTAATGCGGTTCCACCAATTATTGTTATCCTCTGCTTTCGACTTTTGTGCATTCATCGATTGCATGGTACGCCCGTATTGTAACAAACCAACAGCGGTTGCGTACGAAGGATCATCTACGTAGTCTGTCAAACCAACCATCCCGATTGGTTTGCCTATCCTTACTGGCATTTGGAAGATGTCTTCTGCCACTTCCATCGCGCCAGTCATTTTAGCAGTTCCGCCTGTTATAACGAGACCTGCCGCAATTTGGTCTTCTAAGCCTGAACGACGAATTTCTTCCATCGCAAGCTCAAATAATTCTCTAAAACGAGGCTCTACCACCTCAGATAATGTATGGCGCGACATCAGTCTTGCTGGTCGTCCGCCTACACTAGGTACTTCAATCGTGTCTTCACTACTAGCCATTTGACTACTAGCACATGCGTATTGTACTTTGAGTGACTCTGCATGTGATATAGGTGTACGAAATATTTTTGCAATATCACCAGTAACTTGGTTACCAGCCACAGGTATAACGGCAGAGTGACGAAGCGCACCATTAATATAAATGGTGATATCCATAGTACCGCCGCCAATATCAAGTACTGCAACACCAAGCTCTTTTTCATCTGGCGTAAGCACTGAATAACATGATGCCAACGCAGTAAAGATAAGCTGATCAACTTCAAGACCACAGCGCTCTACGCATTTCTCGATATTTTTTGCCATATCGTTTGAGCACGTAATAATGTGTGCACGCGCTTCCATACGAACACCACTCATGCCCAATGGGTTTTTAATGCCCTCTTGCATGTCGATACTGTATTCTTGCGGCAATGCATGCAGCATTTTACGCTCTGCCGAAATAGGCACAGAACGCGCAATATGAATTACATTTTCAATGTCTTCTTCAGTGACTTCAGTGTTATTAATTGCCACCACGCCACTTTCGTTTTGACATTGTATATGCTTGCCAGAAATACCCAAATACACAGAGCTAATACGACAATCAGCCATTAACTCGGCTTCGTCTATTGCTCGGCGAATAGACTCAGACACTAAGTTTAAATCGTTAACGCCGCCTTTATCCATACCATGAGATACTTGGCTGCCCACACCAACAATGCTGAGCTTGTTATCTGCGGTGATTTCACCTACCGTGGCAACCACTTTCGAGGTGCCAACGTCTAACCCTATTACTAGGTTTCTTTCTGCTGACTTAGTCATGCCTTACTCTTATTTTGTAATTGTTCTTCTTGCACTGGCTTAAAGCTGACTGCAAGGCCGGTATCATACCGTAAATCTATTGTATCTACTTGTGCATCTGCACGTTGTTCCATTCGTGGATAAACGTCTATAAAACGTTGTACACGCTTGGCTTTATCTTTACGTCCTAAATTTAAACGTATTCCGTTATCTAACCATAGTTGCCACGAAAAGCGCTCCGACAATGCCAAACTTGTTAACGTTAAGCCGTTAACTTTTAGCATTTCATCAAATTGCTTAAAAGCAATCCACGCTTCTTCTTCGCTGCCTTCTGGGCCGTATAACTGCGGTAAGTCATCATCTAACTTATCGCTGCTGGCTTGAAATGCTTGACCACTTTGGTTGAGCAATAAGTCGCTATTCCAATGTGCTACTACTTCATGTTCAACAACATATACTTGTATAGTATCAGGCCATTGTTTACGCACCGAAGCGGTAGCAACCCAGGGTAAGTCTTGAACTAGCTGCTGCACATGCTTAACATCAAGTTCAA
This sequence comes from Pseudoalteromonas sp. SWN29, assembly GCF_015864465.1. NCBI lineage: Bacteria > Pseudomonadati > Pseudomonadota > Gammaproteobacteria > Alteromonadales > Pseudoalteromonadaceae > Pseudoalteromonas > Pseudoalteromonas sp. SWN29. Next base: position 85,158 of record NZ_JADYXE010000013.1, on the reverse strand, counting down.
AAAAACTACTTAAATCGGCTTTTTTAATCGCTTTTATAATTGCCGTTTCATCTGTGTATTTAGGCTGCCCTTGCACTGTAAGGTGCTTAATTTGAGCATCTTTGTTTTCAACTAACCAATCCGATACACCTGTCGTAATTTGCACTAAGCCAATTACAACTATCAGAAAAAAGCTCACACCAAAAATCAGAGACCAATTAAGTTTCAGTTTGATTTCCTGAGCTTTTTCTAAAAGGGGATGCATATTAAAGCGTTTGCTCTAAAATGCGAACAACTAATTGTTCAAAAGTTGCCCCATTCGCTTTTGCTGCCATTGGCACTAACGACTTTTCAGTCATGCCAGGTACTGTATTTACTTCAAGCAGGTAAAAGTTACCTTGCTCGTCTTGCATCGCATCAACACGGCCCCAACCACTTGCGCCCACTAAATCAAATGCATCTAGCGATATAGCTTGTAAGTACTTAGTATCTTGCTCTGATAAATCTGCAGGGCAATGATACTGCGTTGTATTTGATTGATACTTAGCTTGGTAATCGTAAAAACCATTTGGTGTCGTCATCTCGATGACTGGTTGTACTTCATCGCCAAGCACTGTAACTGTGAATTCACGTCCCGTGATCCACTGCTCTACAAGCACTTGATTATCAAACTTAAATGCATTAGCTAGTGCGTCTTCAAGTTCTTGTGCTGTACTTGCTTGCGCCATACCTATGCTTGAGCCTTCGTGCGATGGCTTAACCATTACCTTTTTAAACTCACCCATAATAGCTGCAGCATCAAAGCCTTTTTTAGCGTCAACTACGGTATAAGGTGCAGTGCTTAAACCCGCTGATTTAAATAAGTGCTTACAACGTACTTTATCCATAGCAAGTGCTGAACCCAGTACATTACTGCCCGTGTAAGGCAGGTTCATAAATTCAAGCGCACCTTGTACAGTTCCGTCTTCGCCACCACGACCATGCAAAGCAATAAAAACGCGCTCTACATTTAATTCTTTTAACTCCCACAAAGAACGACTTTGCGGGTCAAATGCAATTGCATCAATGCCACTATTTTGCAGCGCATTTAAAACAGCCTGACCCGATCGTAAAGACACTTCACGTTCTGCTGAGTTACCACCTAGCAGTACCGCTACTTTACCAAATTGTGTGTTTACCTGAGTCATACTTCACCTTGCTTAAGTTTTTCTATCGACATACCCGTCGCAGCTAATGTTTTAACTAACTGACCTATATTACCAGCGCCTTGGGTTAATACTAAATCATTATTTTGTAAATTTGCGGCCAAAACGCCTGCAAGCTCTGCATTTGTTGCTACATGCAGCGGCTCTTTGCCACGTTGACGAAGGCTACGGCATAAGCTTTTGCTGTCTGCGCCAACAATTGGATCTTCACCAGCGCTATACACATCAAGCAGTAGCAACTGATCTACATCAGCAAGTACTTTTACAAAATCTTCGTATAAGTCGCGTGTACGGGAAAATCTATGAGGTTGATATACCATTACTAAACGCTTATCAGGCCAACCTTCACGTACTGCTGCAATTGTTGCTGCAACTTCTGAAGGATGATGCCCGTAATCATCAACTAACATCACATTGCCACGCTCGTTTTCAAATTCACCATAGTGCTGAAAACGACGACCAATACCTTCAAACTTCTGCAGCGCTTCTAAAATTGCATGATTCGCAATATTTTGATCTTTTGCCACAGCAATCGCAGCGGTTGCATTAAGTGCGTTGTGTCTACCTGGCATATTCAACGTGGCAGTTAAACACTCACCTTGTTTGTTAGTTACTGTAAATGTGCATGTATTAGCTGATTGGCTAAAGTCGCTCATGCGGTAATCAGCATCCTTCGATTCGCCATACGTGATAACTGGGCGACCAAAACGCGGGATAAGTTCAGCAGCAACTTCAGAATCAATACATACAACAGCTAAACCATAAAACGGCAAGTTATGAATGAAATCTACATATGTGTCTTTCATCTTTTCAAGACTGCCGCCATAAGTATCCATGTGATCTTCTTCAATATTTGTGATCACCGAGACCATTGGCTGTAAGTGTAAAAACGACGCGTCGCTTTCATCAGCTTCGGCAATTAAAAAATCACTTTTACCTACTTTTGCGTTACTACCTGCGCTATTTAGCAAGCCACCAATAATAAAGGTTGGATCAAGCCCTGCTTGTCCATAAATACTCGCAATTAAGCTTGTTGTCGTTGTTTTACCATGCGTACCCGCAATGGCTATACCGTGGCGAAAACGCATTAACTCAGCCAACATTTCTGCGCGGCGAACAACAGGAACTCTTGCGGCTTTGGCTGCAATAATTTCAGGATTTGTTTCATCAATCGCACTTGAAACAACGACTACATTGGCATCTTTCACGTTATTTTCATGATGGCCTATAAATACTTCTGCACCGGCTTTAATTAAACGATCTGTCATAGCGCTATGGGCAATGTCAGAACCTGTAATACGGTAGCCTTCAAAAGCGAGTACTTCAGCAATACCGCCCATACCTGCTCCACCAATACCAATAAAGTGAATGGTTTCTATTCGGCGCATTGCAGGGCGTGTGTGTTTTTCTTGTACTGACGTTTCTTTCACTTATTTTCTCTTATTTGTTACTTGCTCACAGTGCGTTGCTACGCTTGCTGTGGCATCTAAAATGGCTTGTTTTTTTGCATTTGTAGCCATTTCAGTAATTAATGAAGGTTGGGCTAAATACGGGCTTAATAGTTCAACAATTGATTGTTTATTAAACTGCCCTTGTGGCATTAATAATGCGCCATTAGCCATCACTAAATATTGTGCGTTCGCTGTTTGATGGTCGTCCACAGCATGTGGAAACGGAACAAAAACGGCCATTTTACCTGCCGCTGCAATTTCGCTAACAGTTAACGCACCAGCACGGCAAACAACAATGTCGGCCCAGCTATACGCTGCGTCCATATCATCAATAAATTCAGCTATTTTTGCATTACTGCCTGTAAAAGCATGCATTTTATAAGCGGCTTCTACAGTAGTTAAATGACCCTTACCTGTTTGATGCCATACACTTATTGGAGCTGTATTATTTAGTGCTTTAAATGCTTCTGGTAATGTTTGATTAAGCACTTGTGCACCAAGCGAGCCGCCCACTACTAAAATATTAATAGGGCTTGATACATCGCGTTTGGCTATATTCATAACGCTTTGGCGAACTGGGTTACCTACTAGCTCGGCTTGACCCTGTGCAAAAGCACTTGGAAATGCAGCTAATACTCGTGTAGCCACCTTAGCTAGCAGTTTATTGCTCATACCCGCTACAGCGTTTTGCTCGTGAATAACCAGCGGGATACCTAAACTTTTTGCGGCAATTCCCGTTGGCCCCGTAACATAACCGCCCATTGCAAGTACTACATCAGGACGCTGTTCTTTCAATACCTTACGCGCCTGCAATACTGCATTAATTACCATGAATGGGGCTTTAATAAGACGCTTTAATCCGTTACCACGAACACCTTTAACGTTAATAAAATCAATATCTATATTGTGCTTAGGTACAACGCTCGCTTCCATTCGATCTGGTGTGCCGATCCAGCTAACTTGCCAGCCCTGCTGTTTTAAATAATCGGCTACTGCAATACCGGGAAAAATGTGTCCGCCAGTTCCACCAGCCACTACTACTAATTTTTTACTCATCGCTTACCTCCGCGAGAGGTGGCTTGTTTGGTTGCCATTTTGGTTTCAAAATCTACGCGTAATAAAATACCCGTGGCAATCGTCATAATTAATAAGCTTGAGCCGCCATAAGAAATAAACGGCAGGGTTAAACCCTTCGTCGGTAAAATACCCGCACTCGCACCTACATTCACCATGGTTTGAAATGCAAACCAAATACCAATGGCAAATGAAAAGTAGCCTTCGTATTCCTTGCCGCACTTAAGCGCTTGTTGGCCTATTAATAATGCTCTAAATACCAAGGTACCAAGCACCGTTAAAATACTTACAACGCCTATTAAACCAAGCTCTTCGCCTATTACAGCAAAAATAAAATCGTTATGCGCTTCAGGTAAATACTGTAGCTTTTGTACGCTGTTACCTAAGCCTTGGCCAAACCAACCGCCTTGGCTATACGCCATTAGTGATTGCACCAACTGATAACCCTTACCAAAAGGATCATCCCAAGGGTCTAAAAAGCCTACAACGCGCGCCATACGGTAGGGTTCAACAATAATCAGTAATACAACTAAGCCAACGCCCGTTAAAATAAGTACAAAAAATTGCCATAACTTAGCGCCCGCTAAAAACAGCAAACCAACCGTTGTTACAAACATAACAACCACTGTGCCTAAATCTGGCTGCAGCAGAATAAGCAGTGCATACACTGCAAATACAGCAATTGGCTTTGCAAAGCCTTTAATATTTTCTTGTACTTCTTCGCGTTTTCTTACCAAATAACCCGCAATATAACTAAAAAAGTACAACTTAGCGGCCTCAGCCACCTGAAAACCAACAGGTCCAATAGGTATCCATCGTTTAGCGCCGTTTACTTCACGCCCAATAATCAATACCGCTATTAATAGCACCATACCTAGTATTAATAGATAAGGGTTTGATCGTTTCCACCACTCCATTGGCACACAAACACTTATCCAAAAAAGCACAAAAGCCATTGCCAAAAACATGCTGTGGCGAATGGTAATATGGTACGGGTCATCAAATAACCGCTCTGCGGTAGGCATTGATGCGCTGGTCACCATGATAAAACCAACACCAATGAGCATTATTACGCAGTACAATAGCGGTACATCGTATAACTGCGCCGAAGGCTTAGGTGTTAATGCGTCTCTTATATCGGCAAAAGCAATCATAACGCCCCTGCCATTACACACTGAACAAAGTCATCACCGCGTTGCATATAGTTGTTATACATATCAATACTGGCACATGCGGGTGCTAATAAAACAATATTGCCTGTACTACTAAGTACTTTGGCCAAAGTAACGGCTTCTTCCATATTGTTAGTTAAATAACTCTTATTGGTAATCGCAGCTAAGTCACTTGCATCTTTACCAAAACAAATTAATGCTTTTACATGCTGTTCTATGTAAGGTTTAAGCGCATTTAAATCAGCGCCTTTGGCATCGCCACCAGCAATAACAATCAGATTTTCACCGCCACTAGCTAAACTATCTATTGCAGCAATGGTCGCTCCAACATTAGTTGCCTTTGAATCGTTAAAATACTTTACACCGTTAAGCTCAGCTACAAATTGGCAGCGATGAGCCAACCCATTAAATTGACCTAATGCATTTTTATATTGCTCTTTGCTTACTTCAAACGGACTTAAGAGCGCCATTACTGCAAGCGTATTTAAATAATTGTGCTTACCCACTACCGCAAGCGTATCAACAGGTAAAAAGGCATCGCCTTTAACCATAAAGTGAGTTTCGCCATTATGTTGCGCTAAATGGTAATCACCTTGTTGAGCACCAAAGCTGATTAGGGGGGGTGTACCGCGCTCAACTGGATGTGTTTGCATATCGTCTGCATTGACAACAATAAGCTCTGCACTGTCATAAATACTTAGCTTTGAGTCTATATAAGCTTGGTAACTGTCGTAGCGATCAAGGTGATCTTCAGACACATTTAATACCGTTGCACTCACAGGTTTTAAACTCGTTGTGGTATCTAGCTGAAAACTAGATAACTCAAGTACATACACGTCAAAATCATCACTGAGCAAATCAAGCACCGCTGTGCCAATATTTCCACCCAAAGCAACTTTATAGCCGGCTTGTTTTAATACTTCATAAGCGAGCGTAACCACGGTTGATTTACCATTAGAGCCCGTTACTGCAACAACCGGTTTTGAATTAATACGTGAAAATAACTCAACGTCGCCAATCACTTCAACACCTGCGTTAATTGCATTTGCAACAGCTTTTATTTTTAAGCTAAGCCCAGGGCTTATAATAATCATATCGCTTGAACAAAGCTCTGCGTCATCCAAATTACCAAAGTGGGTATCTAGAGTTGGCGCGTGCTCTTTTAACCAATCAATCCCCGGCGGGGTTACTCGGCTATCAATGACCTTTGGTGTGAGGCCATGAGATAATAGAAAACGCACAATGCCCAGACCGGTTACACCGAGTCCGAGCACTGTTATTTGTTTGTTTTTTATCTCGTTTAAATACTGCATTTATCGAATCTTTAAAGTAGCTAAGCCAGCAAGCACTAGCACAACAGAAATAATCCAAAAGCGCACAATAACGCGAGGCTCTGGCCAACCTTTTAATTCATAATGATGATGAATCGGCGCCATTCTAAAAATGCGTTGTCCGCGTAATTTATACGACCCCACTTGTAATATTACCGATAGTGCTTCCATTACAAATACACCGCCCATAATAATAAGCAGTAACTCTTGGCGTACTAAAACAGCAATAATACCTAATGCGCCACCAAGTGCTAATGAGCCAACATCGCCCATAAATACTTGTGCTGGGTAAGTGTTAAACCATAAAAAGCCAAGCCCTGCGCCCACAATGGCAGTACATACAACCACAAGCTCACTCGCCAGCGGTAAATGTGGAATATGTAAGTAAGCCGAAAAGTTAATATTACCTGTTAAGTAAGCAATAATTGCCAGTGCTGAAGCCACTAAAATAATTGGCACAATCGCCAAGCCATCTAAACCATCGGTCAGGTTTACCGCGTTTGATGTACCTACTATGGCAAAATACGTAAGCACGATATAAAACAAACCTAATTGCGGTAACACGTCTTTAAAAAATGGAACAACAAGTGATGTTTCAGATGCTTGTGCACTGGTAAAATACAAAGCAGTAGCTACAACTAATGCAATGACTGACTGCCAAAAGTACTTCCACTTAGCAATTAAGCCTTTTGGATCTTTACGAATAACTTTACGGTAATCATCAACAAAGCCAACAATACCTAAAGAGCCAATTACAAACAGTGTTGCCCATACGTATTTATTTGATAAATCGGCCCAAAGTAGCGTGCTGGTAAAAATGGCCGCTAAAATAAGTAAGCCGCCCATAGTCGGCGTACCCGACTTAGACAAATGCGATTGCGGACCATCGTCTCGAACTGTTTGGCCTATTTGCATACGTTGCAAACCACGAATTAACTTAGGTCCTAAATAAAGAGACATAATTAGCGCAGTTAAAATACCTAAAATGGCACGTAGCGTTAAATACGAAAAAACATGAAAACCACTAAAATACTGTGTTAAATACTCTGCCAGCCAAACTAACATTATGATACTCCATTGATGGCTTGTTGCTGGCCATTAACTAAATCGGTTACTAATAATTCCATGCGAGAACTGCGCGATCCTTTCACTACTATTGTTGTTTTAGTATTCACTTTATTAATACTTTCTTGAATTTTTTGCTGCATCTGTTCGCGGCTCGAAAAGTGGCGATTAGGTAGTTCAAACACATCACTTGCGTATTTACTTAACACACCTAATGTAAATAACTCATCAATCCCTTGCTCAAGTGCATACTCGCCAACTTCTTGATGGTACGTACGTGCATCTTCACCTAGCTCACCCATGTCTCCCAGCGCTAAAATGCGGTGACCTTGCATATCACTTAACAAGTCAATCGCAGCCTTTACCGACTTAACATTGGCATTATAGGTATCATCAACCACGGTGAGTAAATCAGACACTTCAATTAAATTAACGCGCCCTTTTACATCACCCATTGTGGCAAGTGCGTTGGCTATTTCTTCAAGAGTTACATCAAATTCACTAGTAAGCGCTGCTGCAATAAGCGCATTGCTAATATTGTGTTTACCAGGCAACGACAAAGTAACAGGTACTTGCTTGTTTTGAGTGCAAAGCGTAAAGCTTGCACGCGCATTGGCATCAAGCGTGATGTTCTCTGCCCAAATATCGAGTTTTTCGGTTGTTGAAAAGCGTTTAACTTTGCGCCCTTCAAGCTTATCTAGCCAATACTGGCTAAATTCACTATCGCAGTTAACAATGGCAACACCGTCATCTTTAAGGCCGTCAAAAATCTCACCTTTAGCTTTTGCGACGCCCATTAAACTACCAAAACCTTCTAAGTGGGCTGCTGCAACATTACATACAACGGCTACATCTGGTTTTGTCATTGCAGTGGTGTAAGCAATTTCACCTAAGTGATTTGCACCTAGCTCAATCACCGCAAAGCGATGTTGAGGCTCTAAGCGCAATAACGTAAGCGGTACGCCAATATCGTTATTAAAATTACCTTTAGTAGCTAATACATCACCGTGAACCGACAAAATTGCTGCACACATTTCTTTTACGGTGGTTTTGCCTACACTCCCTGTAATTGCAATTGTTTTAGGCGCCACTTGCGCCATAACAGCAGTACCAATTACACCTAGCGCAATACGTGTATCGCTTACTATAAATTGTGGAATATCGACATCAACTTTGTGCTGAACAATAACGCCAATAGCGCCTTTTTGTTTAGCCTCAGCTATAAATTTATGCCCATCAAAATTTGGCCCTTTCAGTGCTAAAAACACTTCGCCATCGCACACTGTGCGAGTATCAGTATTTATATTAAGCACGTGTTGATTATCACCTTGATAATCGGTTGTTAGCACATTAGCTAACCAATCAAAATCCATTGGGATCATTGTATTATCCCTCTTACTGCTTTTTTTAGTTGTTCTTGTACATAACGGCGATCGCAAAAGTCGATGCGCTTATCGCCTATAATTTGATAATCTTCGTGGCCTTTGCCTGCAATCAAAATAACATCATCAGCAGTCGCGTTTTCTATAGCAAAACGAATTGCAGTTGCTCTATCAACCTCTAAATGGGCATTTTGAGGATGGGTTAAACCCGCTGCCACATCTGCAATAATGTCATCAGGATTTTCTGAGCGAGGATTATCACTGGTAATAATCACTTTATTAGCATTTTGCTCTGCAGCTTGCGCCATTAATACGCGCTTGCCTTTATCTCTGTCACCACCGCAACCAAATACACAACTTACACCACCTGGCACATGCAGCTGCAATGCTTGTAACGCAAGGGCAAGTGCATCGGGCGTATGGGCGTAATCAACAACACACGTTGGCATGCCTGCTTGACTAAATGCTTGCATTCGCCCTGCTACTGGCTGTAATTGCGCACAACCTGCAACTAATTGCTCAAGCGGATAACCAAGCCCTAGTAATGTAGCGAGCGCTGCCGTTAAGTTATATAAGTTGAATTCGCCAAACAGAGGCGATTTAATTGAAATATCACCCCAACTTGTCGACAACTGCGCCGAAATACCTTCACTGGAATATTTCACATCAGAAAAGTGAACATATTGACTGTTTTTAGGGGCTAAGTTTTTACGCCCATAACAAATTAGGTTATTAAAATCATACTTTTCGAGCCATTGCTCAGCTTGAGAATCATCTTGATTAAGCACTACAACTTGCGGTTCAAAATCACGGAAAAGCATTAGTTTCGCATCACCGTAACTTGCCATATCACCATGGTAATCTAAGTGATCGCGCGAAAGATTAGTAAACACAGCCGCTTTAAACGCGCATTTAGCAACACGCTGTTGTACTAACCCATGAGATGACACTTCCATGGCTACCAGCTTTTTATGCTGCGAATTTAAATCGCTCAAAATATGTTGTAAATCAACCGCAGAAGGCGTGGTATTAATCAGTGGAATTAAATTATCAGGGTGGCCGTAACCTAAAGTGCCAATAATAGCCGAATCAGTACTGCAAAATTGCGCCAAGTGAGCAATCATTGCTGTGGTGGTCGATTTACCATTTGTACCTGTCACACCAATTAAATCAAGAGTCTGACTTGGTTGGTTATAAAAGCGACTTGCTAATTCTGGAAGCTTTTTATCAAGCTCCGAGACTAAATAAAGCGGTTCAAAACTTGTTTCAAATTCACATAATCTGTCAGCAATAATAGCTGTTGCGCCATTTTCAATTGCTTTATTAATAAATTGTCCGCCATCAAGTGCATGGCCTTTAATAGCAACAAATACATCGCCTGGCGTCACTTCACGACTATCAAGGCGTAAATGTTTTACCAACTGCGAGGGCGCATCTATTTCGATGTATTTTAAGATATCCTTTAAATCACGCATCGTTGTCCTTACCTTTTACGTACGCAACCTCTTCCTTGTCAGGCGCTACGTTTAATATTCTTAATGCGTTAGAGATGATTTCTGCAAATGCAGGGCCAGCGGTGGCACCTCCATAGTACACATCACCACCTGGTTCATTAATCATAACTACCACGGCTAAACGAGGATTACTTGCCGGTGCTACACCTGCAAAATAACCTACATATTCATCACCATAACCACCTGCTACGGCTTTTTTAGATGTACCTGTTTTACCAGCTGCACGATACCCATCAACTTTTATGTTGCGAGCAGTACCGTCTTTTTCAAATACACTTTCCATCATGTGCACTACGGCTTCTACGTCTTTTTGTTTAAAAATACGTTCGCCTTCAGGTATATTATCTTGCTTTAAAATAGTCAGAGGTCGGTTAACTCCACCAGCGCCTAACATGGTATAAAAGCGCGCCATTTGCGCAGTACTTACCGAAATTGCATAACCAAATGATAAAGTGGCAATTTCAAAGTCAGACCAACGGCGGTTTGGATAAAACAAGCCGCTGCTTTCACCTACCATCCCTGTGCCAGTGTCACTGCCAAAGCCTACTTTTTGGTATAACCCAACAAGGTAATCTTTAGGCACTAATTGAGTAACTTTCGCAACCCCCATATTTGAGGAATACTTTAGTATTTCACGCAATGTTAGTACGCCGTGATTACGAGTATCTCTAACTAAACTACCACCTAAACGCATCCAGCCTGGGTAAGTATCAATTGTGTCATCTGCCTTAATGGCGCCGTAGTCTAGCCCAGCCAAAATGGCTAGAGGCTTAACAGTTGAGCCAGGTTCAAACAAATCGGTAATTGCACGATTACGACGTTTATGAGGGGCTGCATCGCTTAAATTATTTGGATTAAATGAAGGACTGTTTACCATTGCCAGTACTTCACCGGTTTTAACATCAACCACCATAGCCGATCCCGATGTGGCTTTATAAGTCAGTACAGCTGATTTAACTGCTTTGTAAGCAATGGCTTGAATACGTTGGTCAATGCTTAGTTCTATGCTTTCAGGTTCTACACGCTCGCGCTCATCAAGTACTTCTACTTCACGCCCTTGTGCATCTTTACGAATAGTACGGCGGCCTTCTTCACCCGTTAACGCATTTTCGTATAGCTTTTCAATGCCTTCAATGCCTTTACCATCAATATTGGTAAAACCAATAACATGTGCGGTAACTTCACCTGCAGGGTAGTAGCGTTTAGATTCATCTAGTAAATGGATGCCAGGCAAACGCAAATCGCCAATATAATTTGCTACAGCAGGGGTAACTTGTCGCTTTAAATACACAAAACGACGTGAAGGATCGTTTAAAAGTCGAGAGTTAATCTTTTTAGGATCAATACGCAGCACATCGGCAAGCTCGCGCCAGCGTAAATCGTTTTTATAATAAAGAGCAGTACGCTTATCAAGTTCAGCCGTGTTTTCAGTTAAAGATAAGTGATCTTCGCCGCTTTTACGTGCTTGTTTGATTACTTTAGAGACAAGCGACTTATGCAATGCTTTCGGGTCTGCATATACACTCACAACCGGTACACTTACCGCTAGTTCTTTACCATTACGGTCAAAAATCATTCCGCGCTGCACATGAAGCTTTTCAACACGCACTGTACGTTTATCACTTTCTGAACGTGCTTTATCAGGTTCTATTACTTGCAAATAAGCGGCCCGAGATACGAGTGTAACAAACACCATAAACACAACTGTGCACACGAGCATAAAGCGCCATGTGATTAAATTTGTGACTGGTTTTTTGCCTCTATTTCTCATTGTACTATTATTACCTGCTCATCTTGACTCGTAGGTCGTTTCATTTTTAATTGTGATATAGCTACTTCTTCAATGCGTGCATGTTGCGAATAAAATTCTTCTTCAACAAGTAAGTAGCGCCACTCTAAATCGAGCTCATCTCGTTCTTGTAATAACTGATCTTGCTTTATAAGTTGTCCACGAGCTAAGTGAGTTGTTTGCACAACTGCTAAGCTAGAAGCGAATATCACAACCAACAAGGCCGAGGTTAGCTTGTTAGCTCCTAGGCCTTTTAATATTTCAAAGAATAAATTAGGTTGCCGATAGCTCGCTTTTTTACTCATCCCAACCTCTGTGCAATCCTAAGTACAGAACTACGAGAACGTGGATTACGCTCTACTTCTACAGCACTTGGCTTAATAGCCTTACCCACTGCTTTTAACGTCAGATTTTTATTTATTTGTGCATCAGTTAAAGGCAGACCTCTGGGTAACACTTCTCCCCGACTCTGTTTTCTAATAAACTGTTTTACAATACGATCCTCTAGTGAGTGAAACGAAATCACCACTAAACGACCACCAGGTTTTAACACTTTAACTGCTGACTGCAACGCTGTTTGAATCTCTTCAAGCTCGCTATTAATGTAAATACGAATAGCCTGAAAAGTACGTGTTGCAGGGTGCTTAAACTTATCTTTTACAGGCACGGCTTCATCAACAAGGTCAGCAAGTTGCTTTGTAGTTGTAATTGGCGTGTGCTCTCGAACTTCAAGCACTTTGTGCGCAATGCGTTTACCAAACTTTTCTTCACCCAGCTTTTTAATTACGTGAGTAATGTCATCTAACTCGGCTTCTGCTAACCACTGTGCAGCACTGCGACCTGTTGTTGGGTCCATACGCATATCGAGTGGCCCATCTTTCATGAAACTAAAACCACGCGCAGCATCATCAAGTTGTGGCGACGAGACACCAATGTCTAATAAAATGCCGTCCACTTTACCAATCAGATCGTTTTGCTCTGCTACTTCGTATAAATTTGAAAAACGAGTATGTGCAATTGCAAAACGTGGATCATCTGCAAATTTCTCGGCTGATTGTATCGCTTGTGGATCTTGGTCAATTGCTTGCAAACGACCCTCATCACCAAGGCGTGCTAAAATTTGTCCAGAGTGGCCGCCACGTCCAAAAGTTCCATCCATGTATATACCGTCTGGCTTAATTGCAAGGGCATCGATGGTTTCGTCCATTAATACGGATACGTGTTCAAATTGCGCTGTCATTAGCTATTATTTGCCTTTTTTTGTGCCGTTAAAGTGTGAAGTTATCTAAATCTTGGTTAGGTTCAAAATCGCCAAGCCTTTCAAGCTCAGTATCTTGTTGCATTTGCTCATGCCAACGCGCCTCATCCCAAATTTCAAATTTATTCATCAAACCAACTAGCATGATTTTTTTGCCAAGTGATGCATGAGCCCGTAATGATGGCGCAAGCAAAATTCGACCGTTTTTATCAAGTTGATATTCAGTAGCATTCCCGAGCAACATACGCTGCATTCGACGGGCTCGTGGGTTCATATTGGAGATTTTAGCTAAACGGCTTTCTATTTCGAGCCACTCAGCCAGCGGATACAACCATAAACACGGCTCATTTAATGCGACGGTACAAATAACCGTTCCCTGATCTTCAGACAATAGAGATTCTCGGTACTTGGTCGGTACCGCAAAACGCCCTTTATCATCCAAACTCAGTGAACTCGCACCACGAAACATAAAAAACCTACTTTAAAATTATTTTATTCAACTTTTGTTTATTTTTATCCAGTGTGATCCACTAAAAACCACTTTTTACCACAGTACTCCAGTTTAGGGTTTGACAAGCCATTTTGTCAAGTAAGCTGACCAGCTTTAGTGAGCCCCAAAGCTAGAAAAAATAAGGGCTCAGGTGAAGCGTTTGAATTATGTGGGAAAAAATGGGATTGTGATGAATAAAATATCTATTCTATTTTTTATAACTTTTTGTTTACACGCTTTGATTACTGAATAGCCAATGAATATTTACAATTTTTTAAGCGTTTTTATCTTCTTTGTAAAATTTACCTAACGATGTAGTAATAGTTACTGTTTGATTTAAATTGCCAACTATCAAAAAATAAAGAAGTAAAATAAAAACCAAAAAATTCAGTAGCTTAAATTAAATAACAAGCTTGGTTTAATCATTGCATCATCTAAATGACTATTTAAATTTTTTAACTTATTAAGGATTGATTATGGCTACTGCAACAAATACGAAATCAAATACAACTTCAGATGTTAAGCCTGACGTTAAACTAACAAATACTGAATCACCTCTTACGGAGAAAGCAACATCAGCGGCGCACGACGCTGTAGATGCACTTTCTAGCAAAGCAGCAACAGCTGAAAGTAGTGTTCGTAAAGGCGCTTCGAGTTCAGCAGAAGCACTAAGCGAGAAACAACTTATTGCACGCGAAAAGTTAAGTGAATGTACAGCTAAAACCCGTGCATTTGCTTCTGAAAATCCACTAGCAACTGCAGGTATTGCTTTTGCTGCGGGTATGCTAATTACTTCATTGTTCCGTCGTAAGTAATTAGTGATGAATAACCCACAAACAACCGCAACCAAGGATGGTAATGCACAAGACCAAGCTACTGAGCAGCAGCGCCAAAAGGACGATTGGCAAGATCATATTGCAAAGCTTTTAGAGTACTCTAAGCAGCTCAAGGATGATTACCAAACTCAAGGAAAGATCACCCATCAGCTAGCTAAAGCTGAATGGCGGTTATCGCTTAGATCGCTTGCATTGATCACTATATTTTTAGGCTGTTTTGCCAGTGGTTTGGTTTTGTTGTGGGCAGGAGTATTAGGCGCTGTTGGATACGGTGTATTCGATCTTTTTGGATCAGTATGGCTTAGTATTGCGACAGCTACTCTGCTGCAAGTTGCTTGTTTGGCATGGCTCTGGAAAAATACAGTTTACTTAAGCAATAAAATTGGCTTTAGTAAAACGCTTAAAAGCTTAAAACAACTGTTTAACTTATAAGGAAATTACTATGTTAGTTAACTACTTAATTAAAGCACCTAATGAAAACGTTGATGCTCTTAGTAAGCAAATGGACACGCGCAGCGAGTTGAAACGCCAACATCATGCAGCGTTTCAATATAGGCTTAAGCGTTTTGCCGCAACTAAAGTGGGACTAACAAGTGCCTTTTTAGCCGGTGTAGCTGTACAAGCAGGGAAAGGCGAAACCAGCTTGGTAAGAAAATACGGCTGGCTTGTTAGACTGCTAGCTTAAACGCTAAACATTTCTACCGTGAGCAGATGAGTAATCAATATTTGGGCCACTTGGCACAACTTGTGTTGGATTAATCATTGTATGGCTAAAATAGTAATGACGTTTAATATGGTAAAAATCAACAGTCTCTGCCACACCTTCAACTTGGTATAAATCTCTAAGGTATCCGCTTAAAGCTGGGTAGCTTTCAATTGTGCGCAAATTACATTTAAAGTGACCAACATACACACTATCAAATCGAATGAGCGTGGTGAATAGTCGCCAATCTGCCTCTGTGAGGTTATCCCCTGTTAAATACCGCTGTTTGCTCAGTATGCTCTCTACTGAATCGAGTGCTTTAAATAAATCGTTAAAAGCCTCTTCATACGCATCTTGAGTTGTAGCAAAGCCCGTACGATAAACACCATTATTTATATTTGGATAAATCAGTGCATTTAATTCGTCAATTTTTGGTTGCAGTGCCTCAGGATAGTAATCATCGTTATTACCTGTTAATTCATTAAATGCACTATTGAACATACGTATAATATCGGCAGACTCATTACTGACAATTTTATTGAGCTTTTTATCCCACAATACGGGAACCGTTACTCGCCCAGAATACTCAGGGTTATTTTTTGTATAAACTTGATGTAAGTAATTACTATTAAATAATGCATCGCCAGTACTATGATTTTTCGTATCAAACTCCCAACCACTATCAAGCATATCAGGACTAACAACCGACACCGTAATTAAGTCTTGTAACCCTTTTAATGCTCTAAATATAAGTGTTCGGTGAGCCCAAGGACATGCCAGCGATACATATAAATGATACCTATTCGCTTGTGCTTTAAAACCTGCGTCACCGGTTATTCCAGCACTGCCATCAGCAGTAATCCAATGGCGCAACTGCGCCGCTTCGCGTTCAAACTTACCATTACTTGAATCAGTGTCGTACCATTTATCTTGCCATTGACCGTTAACTAATAATCCCATGAAACTCTCCTAAAAATATTGTTAAATTTTGCCAAACTCGCCGTTTTGATAATCACGCACCGCTTGCTGTACTTCAACTTGCGTCGTCATTACAAACGGCCCCATATGAGCAATCGGTTGATTAAGTGGATCGCCTGCTAAAACCAAAATACCAGCGCCGTGTTCAGAGCTAATATTAATGTCACTGCCTGGTTCTAAAATAAGTAACTTACCCGCTGGTATTATTTGATTGTCGCTCATTATTAGTGAGCCGCTATGAATATAGAGCATTATTTTTTGTTGGCTAAGAGGCCCTAAAAAAATGCTTTTACTGGCTGGTAAAGTAATATCAGCAAGCGCGGCATTGGCCGCTAAACTTTGCAAACTACTTGTAAGCGCTTCGCTTTCAAACTGCCACGATCCCGCCAGTGCTTTTAACGTCACACCTTGTGTGTTAGTAAAACTCGGAGCTGGATTTTTCGTCGTATCTTGATAACGTGAATCACGCATTTTTTCTGCACTTGGCATGTTTATCCAAATTTGAAAGCCATGCAAACCGTCAACAGCATCTGCGAGTGGCATTTCACTGTGCATAACACCGCGCCCTGTACTCATCCATTGCACATCGCCTGCTTTAATTGCCTCTCTGTTGCCCATTTGGTCACGATGTTCAAAGCCACCTTTTAGAATATAAGTAAACGTTTCAATTCCTCGGTGCGGGTGTTCAGGAAAGCCTCCCATATAATCTTTTTTGTCGTCTGACTTAAGTTCATCAATCATTAAAAAGGGATCTAAATATTTACCATCAAACCCTGGTATACGACTAATGCTTACGCCGTCGCCATCTTGAGTTGCATAAGCTGTAAGTATTTTTGATATTTTCATTTTTTTAATTCACTCGAAAGAATAAGTTGATAGAGTTATTAAATCATTCATTAAACAAAACAACTATGTCTTTAAATCGAGCTAACCATTCTATTTTTTAGAATTTAAAGCTACTGCATATATTATTTATGTATTTAGGACAATGATTTACCTTTTTTAAAATGCCATATTTATAGATAAACACTTAAATATTAATAACTCTTGAATACAACCCTATATATTGTATGGTTATTTTTATCATTATTGACTACAATCATTTTTTAGGAATTGAGCTTAGGGAAAAACTTATTTTTACTTCATCACTTAAAAGCCAACTTTACAGGTTGTTAATTTTACTCAGTATCCCCGGTGCAGTCGTGACTGTATTGACACTGTGGTTTGATCGCGACGCTGCGATTGAAAAAAGTGAAAAAAGAATAGTTAACATCGCTAAGCACTTGACCCATCATCAAAAAACAATGGTCGATGATGTACAGCGGTTAACTATTTTTCTGGCAAATAAAGCGGCAAACACTGAAGAGTTACCGACCACCTGCCCTAGCTATTTTTTTGAAATAAAAGCTCTTTACAGCAATATTGCAAATATAGGTATTGTTGATAAAAACGGCGACCTAAAATGCGTAACAAATGGCCGTAGTAATAATATTAATATAAGCGATAGACACTATTTTCTAAATGCTATTAATAATAAGAGTTTTTCTATTGGGTACTTTCAGTACGATAGAAGTATTCAAGCGCAAAGCGTTAACTTTGCGTACCCTATAATAAATAGTAATAACCAAGTACAAGGTGCACTTGTTACTGTAATTGCATTAAATTGGTGGAACATTGCGTTAAGCCAAGCTGAGCTACCTAACAATGCTAAGGCGGTTATTGCTGACTCTAACGGCTTAATACTCGCTAATTACCCTAAGCGCCCAAGCGAATTGGGTAAAAAAATCACAGATACAGATTTACTTCACGACAATAGTGCATTAGCTGTTTTCAAAAATGCGAGCGGCGCAAACCAAGTTTTTCACCGATCTGTTATCTATAACGACAAACACAATAATAATTTAGATATCTACATCGCGGTCTCAGTAGACGATTTTATTAACGAGGTTAATGCTAATTTTGCCAAGACAATCATCGCATTTTTAGTCGCGATTCTATTACTCGTATTACTTGCCAGACGACTTATTAAAATAAGCATATTTGACCCTATCACTGATTTGTCACATGCAACCGACGAACTTGCTAGCGGCACAATGCCTAAGCACGTAAAAAAACCAAATAGCCCCGAATTACACACACTTTACGACCGTTTTGAAGTAATGGCTGTGACTCGCTTATCGGCAGAAGCTAAATTAAAAAATAAACACAATGAATTAATGAGCTTGCTCAATGCACTACCAGACACCTATTTACGTATAAACGCGCTTGGAAAAATACTTTATATCGGTGGTAATATTAATTCGCTATTTGAAATAGAAGCCGGAACAACCTCAAAGCTCTCTGACTTATTATCGAAAGCGAATACCCAATTACTCCTTGCACATTTAGACAGCTCGCAAACTATTGAATTTAAGGTAAGAGAAGGTGTAACAGAACATTTTTTTGAAGCTCGTATTAATGCGCTTAAAAACAATAATGAATACATCGTTGTGCTTAGAGATATTAGTCAGAAAAAAACCAATGAAAAAGCACTTCACTTAGCATCGCTTGTTTACAACAACAGTAGTGAAGGCATGACGATAACCGACCCTAACGGCATTATTTACGATGTAAACCCCGCTTTTTGTACAACAACCCAATACAGTAAAGAAGAAGTCATTGGTAAAACCAGTCATATTTTGTCATCAGGCAAGCACACTAAAGAATTTTATCAAAAAATGTGGGCAGAACTTAAAAATACTGGCCGTTGGCAAGGTGAAATAGTAAATCGTAAAAAGAACGGTGATATTTATACTGAGTGGCTAAAAATAGATACCGTATACGATGAGAAAAATATTCCAACCCGTCGCGTGGCTATTTTTACGGACATAACAGAAAAAAAACAAGCTGATGAAACCATATGGCGACAAACTCATTTTGACCATCTGACTAGCTTACCCAATCGTTTAGAATTAAAAGAGCGCTTAAATCAACGCTTTTTAAATATAGGTACCCCTGATAATCAATTGGTTGTCATGCTTTTAGATATTGATCACTTTAAAGATATTAATGACACATTGGGCCATCACTATGGCGACAACTTATTAAAACTCGTATCGCAACGTATAGTGCAGTCGGCAAAAAATGCGTCATTTGTAGCCCGAATTGGCGGTGATGAATTTGTTATAGTATTTAATCAGATTAAAAGTACCCGCCATACAAATCAAATTGCCAGTAATATTTTACAAAGTATCTCATCAGTACTACACATAGACAATGAAGAGCAATTTATTAGTGCAAGTATGGGTATTGCCTGTGCGCCAACCGATGGTGAAAGTACTGAGCAACTTTTAAAAGCAGCCGATCAGGCAATGTACAAAGCAAAAAGTAACGGCCGTAACTGTTTTGAATTTTTCTCAGAAGATATGCGTATTCATGCACAAGCGCGTATGCAGTTATTGAAAGATTTACGAATAGCCATAGACCTTGAGCAATTTGAATTATTTTATCAACCGATTGTTGCTTTAGACGATTTACATATACACAAAGCAGAAGGGCTTATTCGTTGGAATCACCCTAAAAATGGTTTAGTAACCCCCGCCTCGTTTATTCCGCTTGCTGAGGAAACAAGACAAATTAACTCATTAGGTCAGTTTGTATTTACTCAAGCAATACAAACCCTAAAAGAAATTAAAGCAACTACTGGTGAGCAATTTCAAATAAGCGTTAATGTATCGCCTGTACAACTATCCACTGTCGATAGTGGAATAGATGATTGGTGCGATATGCTCAGTGCTGCAAAATTGCCAGCATCATCTATTGTTGCAGAAATTACTGAAGGTCTTATGGTAAATCCAGAGGAACTCACGCAGAGCCGATTAAAAAAATTAGTTCAGTCGGGTATGCAATTAGCACTTGATGATTTCGGCACTGGTTACTCATCGCTTGCCTACTTACAAGAAATGGATGCTGATTACCTTAAAATAGATAAACGCTTTGTTGATAACATCCAGCAAGGTAGTCAAGAGCTTGCCCTTTGTGAGGCAATTATAGTGATGGCTCACCAACTCGGGCTTAAAGTGATTGCTGAGGGAATCGAGACATCACTGCAAATGAAGCTATTACTAAACGCAGGTTGCGATTATGGGCAAGGTTATTTATTTTCAAAACCACTTCCTAAAAATGAGTTTATGGCACTGCTTAGCAGTAAAAAAGTGGTTATTTCAAACAATAAATAAACTGTTATGCAATAAATATACTGTGTATGCGGTCAGTTAAGCAATCAGATATAAAGTAGTAGCAGGATTTAAAATGGCAAAAGCAACATTAGAGCAATGGCGAATGTTTAAAGCGGTTGTGGATCATGGCGGGTTTGCAGGCGCAAGCGCAGCTGTACATAAAAGTCAGTCAACCGTACACCACGCTGTGCAAAAACTTGAAGCCGCCTTGCAAATTAAGTTGCTTGAAGTAAAAGGTCGTAAAGCATTTTTAACCGATAGCGGTAAGCTCATTTTACGCAGAGCTGAATTTTTAATTGAAGAAGCGACTAAAATAGAATCGGTAGCCAGCACTCTTAGCGAAGGCGTAGAAAGCACATTGAAAATAGCCGTTGATGAAGTGCTCCCACACGCTATTTTATACCAAGCACTTGCTAAAACGAGTGAACTTTATCCCCTTTTAAAAATTGATTTAGTTGAAAGCGTGCTAACAGGTGCAAACGAATTATTACATAACTCAGTAGTTGATTTAGCCATTTCGTCAATTCCTATCTATGGAATTAGCTGTAGTACGCTGTGCAATATAGAGTTTATAGCGGTTGCGCATAAAGACCACGTTTTACACCAGCATACTGAACAACTCAATTTTCGTGATTTAAAGCTGCACAGGCAAATAGTAGTGCGCGATTCAGCAACTCACACTAGTCACAATGAAGGCTGGCTAGGTGCTGATATGCGCTGGACAGTAAGCCACTTACGCAACTCTATTGATATGGTTAGTCAAAATTTAGGTTACGCTTGGCTGCCAAAAACACAAATTGCACACTTAATTGAAGATCAAACCCTCATTGCACTTAATTTAGACCAAGGTACAACCCGCACTCTTAACTTATATTTAATGTGCAACGATAACGACAGGCTTGGTCCTGCTGCACAAGAATTTAAAGAGCAAATTACTGCACTTACTAATTTAGCTAATTAATCGGCAATTTATTCGTTTTTTACATCGAGGTGATCTGCTACATAGGCGCCTCGCTGCCCACGCTCTTTAGCCGGCCCTACAGTGCTATCTTTACCTGTTTGCTGCTCAGTAGCTGCATTAATTACAGCACCTAATGTGATTATGTAAGCGCTGATATACAACCACATCAGCATGATCACTACACCACCTAGTGAACCGTAAGTTTCGTTGTAACTAGAAAAACGCGACACATAAAATGAAAAACCTATAGACGCCAAAATCCAAAGCACGGTAGCAATAGACGATCCCATCGTGATCCAACGCCATTTAGCCGGTTTACGATGCGGGGCATAACGATATAAAAGTACCAATGCAAAATTAAAGGTAAAAGCCAATAATGGCCAAGAAATGAGTTTAATTAATAAATCTATACTTTCTTTTAGTCCCACTAAATTAAGTACAATAGGTAAAATACCAATAATTAATAGCGCAAAAATTGCGACTACAATCGCCCCAACCGAAAATAAAAAGCGCACTAGTTGAGCCTGAAAAAATGAGCGTTTTTCATATTCACGATAACTAATATTACATGCAGTAATAAGTGCTTGGCTGCCCTTTGAGCTACTCCAAATAGTAAGTATGAGTGTACCAATTGCACTTAAGCTCAAGCTTGCACTTGATGTTTTAGCTAGGCTAGAAACCTGAGATAAAATCAGTTCGCTGGTGCTTGGTGGAAGCAAAGTAACTATTTTACTTAAGTGCTCACTAATATCTGTTGGGGATGAAAAGTACGCATACACAGATACCATCGCCGCAATGGCTGGAAAAATAGCAAGCAGTGCATAAAATGCCACACCGGCTGCAACTATTGATAAATTATCTTCGCTCATTTGCTTAAAAATACGTTTAACAATATCCCACCAGCCTATAAAAGGGATGTGCGCAGGTTGCTCTGCTTGCTGTCCTCGTTTAGCTTCTTTCATTCTAAACCTCAATATTTGTATTACGTTACTACAGCAAAATGTTTGCCAAGTTAAATAAAGCGTTTGGTACTAAACTTGCTACTGCCTATTATTAACGATTATAAAAACTAAACACGGACGATAAGCCATGCCTAGCAGCCAATCAAACAATATAGCGTTAAACAATACGCTCCCCAGCATACAAAGTTTTCAAGGGGATGTGTTTTCGTGGCATTTTTTTCACGAACAAGCTGTGCAATTACTTCATGCAACAGCGCAAATATTACCCACACTGTTGCTCGCAATAATACTTTTAGCACTAAGCTACTTAATTGCAGGGCCGCTTTCTCGATTACTTATAAAGCCCATTGACTACATGACTGACAGTAAACTGGTTCATTTAGTTGTAAGGCGCAGTATAAGCACTTTAATTATTTTATTTGGCGTGTATTTATTTTTACGTTTAGCAGGGCTTACCGAATTCGCTGTTGCTATTATGAGTGGTACTGGGTTAATAGGTTTAATACTCGGCTTTGCTTTTAGAGACATAGCAGAGAACTTTATTGCTAGTTTATTACTGAGCGTACAAAGACCTTTTAAAATTGACGATGTAATTGAAGTGGATGGCCGCTTAGGTGTCGTTAAAAAAGTAACCGCAAGAGCAACCACGCTTGTTGATTACGATGGCAATCATATTCAAATACCCAATGCGACGGTATATAAAAATACCATTAAAAACCTGACTGCCAATCCAAAAATGCGCGGCAAAGTAGAAATTGGTATTGGCTATGATAACGATATACGCAGCGCACAAACCCTCGCCCTAGATATTGCCAATCAACAAAATGCAGTACTTAGCGACCCACCCGCGCAAGTTTTAATAAAAAACTTAGGCTCATCAACAATTAACTTTGTTTTGTACTTTTGGGTTAATGGCGAGCAACACAGCACTCTAAAAGTTGCTTCGCAATTAATGAGAGAGCTGATCAATGAGTTTACAACACAAAATATCAGCATGCCCGATGACGCACGAGAGAGAATTATACTCACCGACCCTAATGAACATGTTTCTAGCTTAGAGCAAAAACAACCAGCGCAAATACAAAGCGAAAAAAGTGAAACAGTTGAGCAAGCTAAAACACTTGATGATGTGAGCAGTGATACCGACGAAATACGTGAACAAGCAGAGCAGTCTCGCGATCCAGAACAAGGAAAAAATATTATTTAAAAACAGGGTCTATTTATCTTTCGAGGTTAAAAAAGACATTTATTGAACTTAAAAGAACAATAAACAGAGATTTCCAACTTAAATATACATTTTAATGTATTTAAAAAAGTAATTTGAATAATCAAACCAAAATCCTATAACTTTTATTATATCCATAGTAAAAGTTATAGCTAACTCTAAGCAACTGATTCAAAAGATCAATTTAAAAATAAAAAACGATTTAAAATCAATTCCTCAAACTCTCACTTCATTATTATGCAATAAGTTATACCTATAAAAAACACAGTATTCAAATAAAATCATTTTTATTCAACAGCTTAACTTTAAATTTTACTTGGCATTGTTAATGCAATAACAATAATCTAACAACATTAGAGTTTCACTATGCACACACACAATAAAACGCGCCAAGAAAAGGACTTGCTAGGCACCGCTGATATACCTGCAGATGTTTTACACGGCATCCAAACACAGCGCGCTATCGATAATTTTAATTTAAGTGGCGTACCTATTAACCACTTCCCTGAACTAATTAAAGCACTCGCGATGGTAAAACAAGCATGTGCAATTACTAACAATCAGCTAGATTTATTATCCGGCGAAAAACTCAACGCAATAAATGCAGCTTGTGAGAAGTTAAAACAAGGCCAGCATCATGATTCGTTTTTAGTTGATATGATTCAGGGTGGCGCTGGCACATCAACAAACATGAATGCCAATGAAGTAATTGCTAATTTAGCTTTACAAAATTTAGGTCATTCACTTGGACAGTATCAGTACTTGCACCCAAATGACGATGTTAATAAATCACAGTCAACCAACGATATCTATCCGACCTCAGTCCGATTAGCTATTTTAATGAGCCATGGCGCATTAGTAGACTCATTAAAGTCACTGCGCGATGCCATGCTGGTTAAAGCCGATGAGTTTTCTCACGTTATTAAAATGGGCCGTACACAATTACAAGATGCGGTTCCTATGTCGCTAGGGCAAGAGTTTAAATCGTTTGCGAGCACATTAACCGAAGATGTAGACAGAATTGCTCACCTTAGTGAACTATTAACAGAAATAAATTTAGGTGGCACCGCGATTGGTACCGGTATTAACGCGCATCATCAATTTGGCGAACTATCGGTTAAAACCTTAAGTGAACTATCGGGCTTTAAAATGATTTTAGCCAGCGATTTAATCGAAGCCAGCTCAGACATGGGTGCCTTTGTATTATTTTCTAGCATGCTAAAACGCCTCTCTATTAAGCTTTCAAAAATTGCTAACGACTTACGCTTACTAAGCATGGGCCCTCGCGCTGGTATTGGTGAAATAAATCTGCCGCCACAGCAGCCTGGTAGCTCAATTATGCCGGGCAAAATTAACCCAGTAATTCCTGAGGCTGTTTCTCAGGTGGCTTACAAAGTTATTGGTAATGATTTATCGGTCACTATGGCGGCTGAGGCAGGCCAATTACAACTCAATGCGATGGAGCCATTAATTGCCTACAGCGTTCTTGATTCGATCACACTGCTTACTCGTGCAATGCACATGTTTGAACATAAATGCATTAGCGGCATTACAGCAAATGTTGAGCACTGCCGAGCTCAAGTAACTAATAGTATTGGCATTATAACAGCCGTAAATCCTTATATTGGCTACGAAAATGCGTCACGCATAGCCAAGTTAGCACTTAGCAGCGGAAGAGCTGTACTCGATATTGTTCGTGAGGAAGGCTTACTGAGTGAAGAAAAGCTGCTCGAAATTACCAATATCGACAACCTTATCAATCCAAAAATAAAATAACTTCCATTAAATATTATAAATAATCGGAAATAAAAAATGACTAATACAACAAGTATAAAAAGTAGCGAGCCTAAAAAAATGCCGTTATGGCTAAAAATATTAATAGGTATGATTGCAGGCATAATCGCAGGTACGTTGTTAGGCAGCCATGCCGAAATGATAAAACCAATTGGACAACTATTTATTAGCGCTATTAAAATGTTGATTGTTCCTCTTATATTTTGTTCTTTAATTGTGGGTGTTACCTCAATGAAAGATACGACAAAACTAGGAAGAATTGGCCTTAAATCCATCCTATTTTATTTAGCAACAACTGCCATTGCTATTTCGATAGGCCTTGGTTTAGGAATATTTTTTGAACCTGGTGTTGGTTTAAATATGGTTGCCAGCTCAGTTGCTGAGGTGAAGCCTAGCTCTACCTTAATGGACACTATTGTTGGCTTAGTACCAAAAAATCCTGTTGGGTCTTTAGCCTCTGGCAACATTTTGCAAATTATAGTCTTTGCACTTAGCTTAGGTATTGCTTTAAACCTAATTGGTGAAAAAGGCCAACCTGCTGTAAAAATGTTTGAAAGCTTAGCTGAGGCTATGTACAAACTTACTGAACTAGTAATGAAACTTGCACCTTATGGTGTATTTGCATTAATGGCATGGGTTTCTGGTAAATATGGTTTAGATGTTTTACTTCCTCTTATTAAAGTGATTGGTTTAGTGTATTTAGGCAGCTTAATACATGTTCTTGTTTTAGGTGGCGGCTTTGTAGGCTTACTTGGAAAGCTCAACCCTACGCGTTTTTATAAAGGCATTATTGAAGCTCAAGTTATTGCATTCACCACCACAAGTAGCTCAGGGACTTTGCCTGCAAGTATTAAGTGTGCAACACAAAACCTAGGTGTATCTCGTACAGTATCGAGTTTTGTTTTACCTGTTGGCGCAACTATTAACATGGACGGTACAGCCCTGTATCAAGGTGTTTTAGCGCTATTTATTGCTCAAGCTTTTGGTGTTGACCTATCTACTACCGACTATCTAACAATTATTGCGACAGCCACATTAGCCTCAGTTGGCACCGCTGGCGTCCCTGGTGCGGGCTTAATAATGCTATCACTTGTACTTACTACAGTAGGTTTACCGCTTGAGGGTATAGCGATTGTTGCCGGTATTGACCGTATTTTAGATATGGCACGCACCACAATAAACGTAACAGGCGACTTAATGGTTACTTTATTAATTGGTAAAAGTGAAGGCGAGCTTGATATCGCTATTTACAACCGTGATGACGTAAAAACAACAGCAGCTAAGCAATAACTAAGCACGCGTTACTCATTTTTAAAGAGAACAAACATGTTAAATAAAATTACCTACCTAACACTTGCACTTAGCTCTTTGGCTGTTATAAAACCAGCGCATGCTGATATAACAATCCAAGGCTTAAATGGTTTAGACGCTGTAAAGCTATTTGGTGATATGCGCATGCGCTTTGAGCGCACCGATGGCGATACGATAGATTCAACAAGTCGTGCCCGCTTACGCGCTCGTTTTGGTATTAAATATGCTGCTACAGAAGACTGGTCTGCGCAAATGCGCTTTAGAACAACATCGAGCGCACACGATTCTACTCATCAAACATTTGGCATAAGTAATACCACTGACAATGATGACTTTGGCTTAGACCGAGCTTTTATGAAATACACAGGTCTTGCTAATACCAGTATTTATATTGGTAAAGCCGCTGCTGTTTACATGCATTCATCTGAGTTATTGTTTCGTGACGATATTGCCCTTGAAGGTGTGCAAGCTAATTGGACAAACAATACATTTAGCGTAAATGCAGGCCATATTATTCTTGAAGAAAACGTAGATAATGGCGAGGGTAAGCGCGATGCAAGCTGGCAGCAACTTCAAGGTGTTTACGCTGTAGAATTTAAGGGTATTAAATTTAAAGCCGGTATTGGTAGTATTTTCGTAAGTGCCTCAGATAGCGCATATGCGAGTGCCGAGTCAGGACTCGATGACGATCAAGCTGGCGATGTTATGACCTATAATGCCGATTTAAGAATGGGACCATTTCGTTTAGCTGCTGACTACTATACTAGCGACGCACAAAGTGATGAAACTGCTTATACCGTTCATGCTCGTTATCAAATAAATAAAGAGTTTGGTGTACGTTTTTATGTACTACACACAGAAGCTTACGCATTACCTATGAATGGTGCATTTACACAAACAAATACACCCGGTTCATACACCAATATTAAAGGAACACGTGTACAGCTCGATTATAAAATAGCTGACAATTTGAATGCTGATTTAAGGTGGTATAGCGTCGATAATCTTAATAAAGATATTGCTACAAATAACGAAGGGCGTGACCGTATACAGGTCAACCTTAATATGAAGTTCTAATATTTACATACTGTTAACCAAGCGATTTGAATTTTTAATTTAAATCGCTTTTTTTTCAATAAAAATTTACCTTGCTGATATTATAAACACCCTCAAAAAGGTTAAATAACGCTGAATAAACAATATAAAGAGATTTTTATCTTTATATTCATTTATTTACAATTAATTTATGCAATATCAACTAAATATTTGTATGGGTACCTAATTTCTATAAAATGAAAATAGATATTATAGTCCACCTGCATACAATAATAAGTATGTTCAAACTCATTTAAATATATAACGAAGGAAGAGGTTTAATTAATTTGCTTTCATTTTATCAAACAAAGTATCGTACGTTTGAAATGCTATTTATTGGTTTATTGAGTTTTAGCATATCTATATGCAAAGCACAGGATTACGAATTACCATCAGCAGAACCAAAAAACAATCAAATTATAATTGGCGGTGATTACAACTACCCTCCATACGAGTTTACTGATAGCAGCGGAAAATTCACGGGTTATAATGTTGAATTAAGCCAAGAAATAGCAACCGTTATGGGCTTAAATATCAAAATAAAATTAGATGCATGGGAAAGTATTCGCGATCAATTTGATCGAGGTGAGATAGATATCTTACAAGGTATGGCAGCAACGCCTGAGCGTACCGATATTTATAATTTTAGTCCGCATACTTATGTTAACCACTCTATATTTGCACGAGACGACAGTCCAAAAATATCTGATTATACCCAGCTTGGCGGCTACCGTGTAATAGTTCAGGCTAATGGTTCTGCATTTGATATGTTAAATGAATCCAATTTAAATATTATTCTTATACAGGTAGAGACTCATGCCGATGCACTACGTTTACTGTCCTCTGGCCGATACGACTTTGCTGTTGTGTCTAACTTACCCGGTTTGTATCTAAGTAAAAAATTAGGACTTTCTAATATTACCGCCATTTCTAGCCTAGAAAGAAACCGCCTGTACGGATATGCCACTAAAGCAGGTGACGAAGCACTTATTTCGCAATTTGCCCAAGGCCTCGCTATTTTAAAAAATACGGGTCGACAACAAGAAATATACGATAAGTGGTTTGGGCCATTAAAAGTTTCTCCTTGGTCAAAGGCCGGTATTGCCATTGGTATATTTATAGTTGTGCTGTTATTTATAAGTACCATTGTCATTATTTGGAATAAAGCGCTGCGTAAAAAAGTAGAAAGCCGCACTAACGAGCTTCAAGCACAACAATTACAACTTTTACACGCTGATAAAATGGCCTCATTAGGCGTACTGGTATCAGGCGTTGCTCATGAAATAAATAATCCATGTAGTATATTAACGCTTAACTTTCCGTTTGTTAAAGAAGTGTTTGAGCAAACCGCAGAAGTACTCGACGAGCATCAGTCACTACATGGTGATTTTTTAATTGCTGGCGTTGGCTATAACAGATTAAGAAACATGCTCCCCGAAATACTCGATGATATGCACGTAGCAAGTAACAAAGTAAAAGGCATAGTTGAAGATCTAAAGAGTTTTGCCGTAAAAGGCGAAACCGCTCACGAAAAAACTGAGCGCCTTGATTTAAATGAGTTAACTAGTCGCTCTTTGCGTCTTGTTAGTAATCAACTTAAAAACTCAACTAGTAATGTTGAAGTCAACCTCGCTAATAAGCTACCTACATTTTATGGTTCGGGAAGTAGAATTGAGCAGGTGATTGTTAACCTCATTTTAAATGCATGCCAAGCGCTTGAGGACAAAAGTCAAAAAATCACTATCACAACCTACTTTCATGCTAAGTACGATTGCGTAGTATTTACTATTGAAGATCAGGGGGTAGGCATTGATGCTAAAAATTTAATCAAATTAACTGACCCTTTTTACACGACTAAGCGCCAATCAGGCGGTACTGGTTTAGGATTATCGGTATCAGCTGGGATCGTAAGAGATCACCAAGGTAAAATAACATTCAAATCAACCCTAGGTCAGGGCACTAAAGTTAAGCTCTCACTACCACTAATACAAAAAGAGAATGAGCTATGAACCCAAGTTTGTACCCAAGTTTCCAAGTTTTAATTTGTGATGATGATACTCGCTTTTTACGTAGCATCTCTTTTGCAATTGAACGTTATTGTGGCATTAGTAATGTTATTCAATGTAGTGATAGTAGGGATGTGCTTACACAATTAGCCTCAGGTAATGTACGTGTTGTATTACTTGATTTAAATATGCCGCATATGAGTGGCGATGAATTACTCCCAAAAATAATCGAGTTATACCCCTATATTTCGGTTGTGATTATAAGCGGAATTAATCAGGTTGAATCAGCAGTCAAATGTATAAAGCTGGGCGCATATGACTACCATGTAAAAACTGAAGAGCCCGAAAGATTAAGTAACAGCATAATGCAGGTTATTCGTTATCAAGAGCTAAATTTAGAAAACCAAGCAATGCGCGGCCATATGCTCGAAAAGCAAAGTATTTTACACCCTGCATTTTCTAAAATAATTAGTGTAAATCATCAAATGCATAGCGCATTTAATTACATTGAGTCTATCTCCAACAGTCAGCAACCTATTTTGATCACAGGTGAAAGCGGTGTAGGTAAAGAGTTAATAGCCAGAGCCATACACGAAACCAGTAGTTGTAGTGGTGAGTTAATCTGCGTAAATGTCGCAGGGCTTGATGATAACTTATTTTCAGACACCTTATTTGGCCATAAAAAAGGGGCATTTACAGGGGCAGATCAAGCGCGTAAAGGCATGATAGAAAAAGCGTCAGGTGGTATTTTATTCCTTGATGAAATTGGCGACTTAAGCCTTGCCTCTCAAGTAAAACTTTTGCGCCTATTACAAGAAGGTGAGTATTACCCTGTTGGTAGCGATACACCTAAAAGAATAAATGCCCGTATTATTGCTGCAACTCATCAAAACTTACATACAAAAAAAGAAGACGGCCAATTTAGAAATGACTTATATTACCGATTAAAAATTCATCATGTGAATATTCCACCACTAAGAGATAGAAAAGAAGATATTGCACTTCTACTTGAGCACTTTTTAACGTTGGCCGCCAATGAGTTTAATAAAGAACTCGCATCTATTCCTTCGAGCCTACTCGTTTTACTGGAAAACTACAGCTTTCCAGGAAATATTAGAGAGCTACGTGCAATGGCGTTTGATGCAATGAGCACACATCAATCAGGCGAGCTATCAATGAAAGCATTTAAAGGCATTTTAGACTCAATGCCCAATGTAGACATACATGCTCAACCAGAAAAGCCTTTATTTGAAGCTTCAGCCACTTTACCCACGTTGAAAAAAGCAGCAGATTTACTCGTTAAAGAAGCGATGAAGCGTGCTAATTCAAATCAATCATTAGCAGCACAGTTACTTGGTATATCTCAGCCAGCGCTAAGTAAGCGTTTGAAGAACATGCAGTAATTTTAATGAAAATTGAGACACAAAAAAGCCCGCAGTGTTAACTGCGGGCTTTTTATTGAATGAGTGAGTCAGCCGTATAAGCTGACAAGCAAATATTCCACCTAAATAAAAACAACAACTTAAGTAATTTCTAAACTGTGAGTGTCACACTAGGTGGCACACATTACAACCTCCAACTTAAATCATTCACCCAAGGAGTTTATTACTTTAAGTTCATAATCTTGATAGCTATCTAAGTATTGAGGATCAACATGACCAGACTCTAATATTGAATAGCTTATTGCTTTGCCATCATTTGCTTTCCGAGGCTGCCCATACCCAAAGAATTTTGCATACCTTTGTGGGGAAACCCCTTCAAAATTAATAAATAAAACCTTAGTAGGATCACTTTTATTTTCAGGGTGTGTTATTGAGTCACTGTGTAATTGCAAAGCTAAACTTTTTTCATAAGGCTCTATGTATACAACCCTTTTGATACCTGAGGCAACGATATGACGAGCGCATACATGGCATGGGTAAGTTGTACAATATAATACTTTATTCTCTGAACTTGAATTAGAGCTCCGAGCTAAACTAGTTATTGCATCCATTTCAGCATGAACGGCTCTTGAATACTCAATTAAAGATTTAGCTTTGGTATTATTTATAAGCTTATCTGCGAGATTTTCAGCATCTCCGATATTTGACTCTTCTAATATAGCTTTCATTTCATTTTTGAGAAGGGACTTATGCTTATCGTTATGACACTCTCGCCCATAGTTAAAGCACCTTTTATCACTCGTACTATTAGAGTTATAAAGGCCTCCTCCAAAAGAAGGAACATCATTACATCCTGTAGTAATTATATTACCACTTTCATCTGATATAGCAGCACCAACTTGACGAGATAGACATGCAGAACGAAGAGATGCAGAGAAAGCACTGAATATACCGGTTTCATCAACTGTAGGGGTTATATGCTCTGTGCCATGTATTAGATGTATGAACCTCTCAACTGAGCCTTTTAATATTTTAGTATCATCTATATTTCTTATGAAGTAATCAGATAAATATAAAGATTTTTCAACATGCTGACCAAATTTTTCAATGTCCTTCCTATCTCTGTTTATTAACTCACTTACTTGGACATCATTCATTTGATTGCTAGCTAAGTTTGCTTTTCTTTCAGCTTCATTTCTTAAAAGCCCTAACATGTAAAAGTTGTTTCTATAAACAACATTTAAGAGTTCAACTTCTTTTGGGTTTTTAATCTGGTTGATAATATAAGCTATTCTTGGAGAGTCTTCGTGAGAGTTGATTTTATTATTATCTTTTAGGTACTGCCTTCTTGTAGCGATTTCATCTATTGCTAAAGCTGAAAGCCTACTTTCACCTTTATCTTTACGAATTATATCACCTAAGTTTTGGAGTTCATTATAACGATGGTAGCCAACCAACTTTTTTAAATCATCATGCTTATCAGTACTTTGCTGTGCAATTATTAGTTCGCTTAGCCTGATATGCTCAACAGTATAGCCTTTTTGTACTAGCTGCTCTTCTAAGATTTCTTCTAATTCACTTACACCTGATCCGACAGCTCCACAAAGAGCTATTATTAGTTCATTTGAACGTCTGTTTTTTACAGCTGTGATTGGCTCGTCATTATTAGAGCTACTTATTTCTATAGTGGGATCTGTGGGGTTTATTTTAGCTATATTAGCGGGCTCTGCGGCCATGAGTAATTCCTTTTAATTAGGTAACTTAGGCCACTTTATCTTGTATTGTCTTACCAGTTCAAGTTTTTTGCAGCTTTTCTAACAGCAGCTCTTGCTTCCGATAACTTTTTTTCTTTGATAACGGTGCTTAAACACACAACATTTTTAGTCTCACTTTCATGTTGAGGTCTGGATTCCTTCCGAGTCATATTTTTATCAAAAACATACATAGCACTATTAATCCTATTAAAATTTATTCGCCCCACACAGAAGCAGCGCGGATTTTATTATTATATGTAGGCTAATGCAATACCCTACCCTCTTATACTAGTAGCATAAGAGGCCTGAAATTCACACATTTAAAGTTAGAAAAATGATATTTTTTTGTTACCGAAAAATATATTGAATATTAAATCTATTTAACCAACTGAAAGTATGGATGTTATACCATTGAGATATGCACAGCCTTATGGCTTCTGGGATATTCAACATCATCGACAGATATACACAGTATCAAAATATTATTTATATAATTAGAAACCAATTCGTCTTTTCGATGTTTTTAGATCACTTTCAACCTCTAATATTCCGAGTGCTTCCTCGGAACCTACATTTTTGCTTTTAAAGCGAAGCCTTCTCGCTAATATAGCAAAATCGCCAGCAGTTAAATTTACCATATCCTTTAATTGGTTCTTACTACCTATGCCTAGCTTAACTCCGACTACTTCCTCGAACAAACTAATAGCCTGTTGATGCCTGAGTGCCTGTAATTCGATCTTAAAGTCAATACGCCTGAGCAACGCCTTATCTAGTGCCTTAAAATGATTAGTAGCTATAAATAAAGGGTTTTGGAATCGCTCAATCTGCATTAGTAGCTCATTTACTTGGCTCACTTCCCATGACTTAGTAGCACCCTCACGTGACGTTAAAAGACTATCAGCTTCATCTATCAATAATGCCTTACCTTCATTACTAGCCTTTTCGAAAAGCCTAGCAATATTTCCTTCACTCTCGCCGACATACTTGCCTAACACGTCGGATGCCTTAACTGTTACTAAGCCCAAATCGTTCTCCTTACATACATAATCAACAAAAGCTGACTTGCCTGTGCCTGGCGGTCCAAATAATAAAATACGAGCTTCGGGGTGTTTTTCAATCGTTTTGGTAATATCAGTTAATGAGTGAAGGTCGCCTTTCAAATTACAGTAAGCTGGATCGAACTCTAATTCGGGCTTATAAACTAAGGCTTCTAAAGGCTCATTAGTTAACTTCAAAACTTCTGTTAGGTAAGTATTAGTGTACTCTTCAGCAACCGTACCTTTAACATTACAAATTTTACACAACGTTGCAGCATTATCTAACAGTGCAGGGGTAGCGGCTTCTGAATTAGCTAGCTTTTCCTTAAATCCCTTGGATAACCTCAATCCTTTAAAGCAACTTGATACCATATCAAGCTTCCCATTAGTCGGTAGGTTAGGCAATTCAACAATAAGACTAAACCGCCTTAAGCAACTAATTGGTATATTCTCAGGATGATTAGTTATCCATATAGTGGGCACAGCATTAACTTCAAGAAGTTGATGTAACCTATCTTTTGAGATTCGTGTACTTAGGCTAAATGATGCAAAAATATCTTCACATTCATCAATAAGTAGCCAAGCGTCACTTTGTGACTCAAACAAACGATAAGCCATCTTTAAATACTGTAGTCTAAGCTGAGTACTGCTTCGGCGAGAGTCTAGCTCATCGTCAGGGCTACTCAAATCTCCACCTTTCGCTTTTACTTCGTATAAATTAGCATTTATCTGGTTTACTAGCAGTTTGGCATATTGAGTTTTACCTACACCAGCAGCGCCATGTAATAGAATATTTACCCCACTCTTAGGCATGTCATCAATACCGCGACTGAAAGAAAAAGGTACATCAGAATCTAAATGTTCGAAGTCTGATATCCTTAAATTAGGCTTATTTGATAACGACACGACATTTGAAATCAAGTCAGAAAAATTACGGGCGTGCTTACAAGCTAATGCCTTTGCAAAACCACTATGCATTTGGAGCATGTCTTCACTATCGTATATTGAACTGCTCCATAACCCGCTCTCAGCCAGATTTTCAAAAGTGCTCTTCAATGTAAGGTAGTCAACATTTAAAGCCTCCGAGAGCAACTGATGCAATACGTTGTCGCTTAGGCCTTGGTGTGTTTCCAATAATTCATTGAATGCAGGGTTAAGGCTGTTTACTACTATTAAGGCTAGAAGATTTACAGACTCTTTAGGTAACTGAAACGTCTTCCTTAATATATGACAATTCTTCTCTAGCAATGTCATAGCTCTTACCTTAGAGTTTACACTTTTAAAGTGCTTATATACCGCTTCGGTGTATTCTTGTGAGTTACTTTGAGGATAGCTAAATGCCTTACCAGTGATGCTACGAATCGTAATAGGCTTCAAGCCTATCAATACGTCTTTATCAAATAATGAGCTATTCAAAAGCCTAAACGAAAAGTTCGAACCTAATTCATATAATTCTCGCTCTAAACTCATAATGATGACCCATAGCTTAAAGCCAATGCAGCTTGCCTCTGGGTTTCAATGCCTCTTTTGTCATATAGCTGTGTAGTAGTTACATTCGCATGGCCCGCCATTTTACTTACAGTAAGAAGATCTACATTTAAGCTTAATAACCGTGTTATGAAAGTCCGACGTAAGTCATGGGGAGTAAAAACTTGGCCTAGAATCTTTTTCGTTTTCTTAGTAACTATAAGATATAAGGCACCTGAGGTAAGGGGCTGAATAACTTTGCCTTGCTTAGTAAATAAAGGCCCCTTTTTGTTGCCTCGTAATCTAAGCCACCTATTTAAGACTGACTCAGCCCAATCAGGCAAAAATTGCTGTCTGCCCTTTGACCCCTTACCTTTTTCGATTAGTATGCTGTGGGATTCGGGGCAATAATTGTTTAGATGAAGGCTACACAATTCTGAACGGCGCAAGCCTGTAGCGAGCATAATAGATATAACAGCATGATTCCTTACCCCAACCTTTGAGATAATTTTTGAAAGGCTACT
The DNA here is from genome assembly GCF_015864465.1 of Pseudoalteromonas sp. SWN29. Lineage (NCBI taxonomy): Bacteria > Pseudomonadati > Pseudomonadota > Gammaproteobacteria > Alteromonadales > Pseudoalteromonadaceae > Pseudoalteromonas > Pseudoalteromonas sp. SWN29. The sequence continues at coordinate 49,196 of NZ_JADYXE010000013.1, read as the reverse complement.
TAATAATAAGTTAGCCTGAGCATGGGTAAGAGCCTTACCCTTTTCAATCGCTTTACCTTTAATACTAGGCACTGACTTAATACGCATCATGGCTTTATGTTCAATCACATCTAATTTAAATGCTGTATCTGCAACACCTTTTATTATCTGTAATGCATGATTTATCGTTCTAGCAGACTTACCCTGTTCACTAAAATGCAGCTTTAGGATTTCAAGCTGCGCATAAGTCAATAAATGAAAAGGCAGTAAATCAATTGGGTCATTCCACTCAAATACTTTTTTAGCTTCATTTAATTGAGAGATTGCTGATCTTCGACCAGAAACGGCCAATCTATTAAGATATACTTTTACTGGGTTTGTATTTTTCATATATAGCTCCAATTTATTGAGTTATATAGTTAGCACTTACAAACTTTAAAAGTTAACCTTATTTTTTGCACCTTGTATAAATGCTTAAAATAAAAGCTAAAAAGGTGGATTATAAAAATTCAATGATTTAGATTATATTAAATAGAATTTTTAAGGTGACAATATGGAAGTCGCACTTTGCACAGTTGATAATAAAGAATGGAACGCAGATAATTTTTTAGCTCTTGGTGAAAAAAATATCGTAACAATGCGAAGAAATCTAAAGTGCATATCTTGCGGAGGAGATGCTTGGTTTAGAAAAGCCAGTTATGGGCAGAAAGTACCCCATTTTTGTGCGCATCACTTAGAAGACTGTATTGCAGCTACTAGTTATGAATTAATTGATGATGGCGATGGCGATGGCGATGGCACTGAACCAACAAGAAGCCCCGATAGTGGAATTACCTTAAACTTAGGCACTGAGAAAGATTATAAGATTGATATTGAGGCACCAGAACCTCTGCATCATCCCCCTAGCGGCCAAAAACCATCAAAAATTCAAGTAACTAACTCTAATGGTAAAGATTTTCCTGCACACCTATCATTGAAAAATACCCTATATAAACTAGTTCGTTCAGATAAGCTTTACTCATCCAAGACAAAAGTCACAATTCCTAACACACCGTTTAGGGGCCTGCCCCAAACAGCTAATGAGCTATTCGTTAACTTTAAAAGTGTTAACCATAACTTACATGATAAAAATCGCATCTATTGGGGCTTTATTAGTGATGCTGGTTTTACCTCTGATGGGAGATTATGGCTCAACGCAGGGAATAGAACTGATGGGCTAAGCGTTGCTATAAGTCCTGAAATAACAAATGAATTTAGACAATATTTTAAGGTTAAAGAATCACTTGAGCTTCTAGAAGGTTGCCACGCATTAATTATAGGTAATTGTTATATAGCATCTACAGGAAAGCCTGTTATTTGGTGTAGTGGATTGGATTACATCGTATTAAGACAATACAACTTTAAAGCTAGCTAGACTTTTATGTCTCACTTCTTATAAAAGTAACGGTCATTAAAAAGAAAAGGATTAGAAATGGTTACAAATGAAATGCTCTTGCAACTAGAAGATCATTTAAAATGTAGTGAATTTAACTGGTTACTAGGTGCCGGCATTAGTTACGACGCCAATCTTCCATTGATGTACCCATTAACAAATAAAGTAAAAAAAGAGATAAAAGAACTTAATAAGGAAGTCTATGATGACATCTTAGTTCCATTAATAAATGAGTTACCAGAAAATAGCCACATAGAGCACTTATTAAGCCATCTAGGTGATTATGCTGCTTTAGCTGAAAGAAACAGAGAAAAAAAAGCCTATATAAATGGAGTTGCAATAGAACTTGCTGATTTAGAAAATGCTCACTACTTAATAATTTCGAGCATTTCTAAAACAATAAAATCAGGCTATGTCGAGGATGAAAATGGTAATACTAAAATAGAAGGTACTCCCTCTGCTCCTATAGTTTGTATTGCATCACACCGGAATTTTATCGATGCTCTATTTAATTACTCATCTGCGGGAATATTCGAGCGACGCAAACCTATTAATCTTTTTACTACTAACTACGATACTTTAATAGAAGATGCACTAGCTTTACAAAGAGTCTCATACTGGGATGGGTTTTCTGGAGGGGCTGTAGCTCACCGAACATTAAAGTATGGAGATAATCTACCGCTGTCTGGCTACAGAGCCCACCTAATAAAAATGCATGGCTCAATCGACTGGTACCTATGTGAGAAAGGTTATGTGTGGCGTGTTAGAGATAATGACACTTACCCTAATACAGCCCGTAGAGTACTTATTTACCCACAAGCAACCAAGTATATTGCAACACAACAAGACCCATTCTCCACACAATTTGATTTATTTAGAAAAACTCTAAACTCAGAAAATAGTAATGTTTTAGCTATCTGTGGGTATAGTTTTGGTGATGATCATATAAATAACGAAATTGAATTTGCCTTAAACAAAGAAGCAAATAAAACCGTAATTGTCGCATTCGTCGAGTGCTCAACAGAAATTCCTGAATGTTTGAATAGGTGGCGCTCGAGGGAATATGGCCGAAGAGTTTTGATAGTATCTTCTAAAGGCTTATATGTAGGTAACGATACACCTATTAAGCGAAAGGAAGGCGATGATTTTTGGTGGACATTTGATGGAATGACATCAATCTTAAAGAATGGGTGTGAAGTCTAATGTTTATACCAAATGATGAATTAAGAATCGGTCAAGTTGTAGAGGTTTCAGGGACTACGATAAAAGTTGAAATTTCCAACAAAGTTGCAGAATTATCAAGAACATTTAACGGACGAGTTTATCCTATTGGTCAAATAGGTAGTATGGTAAAAATTCACTATGGCAGAAAAGTCATTTTCGGATTAGTAACAATGTTGAGAATGAGATCTGAAGAATTGCTCGAGCTAGGAACTCCGATTAGTGCAGATGCTGATCAAAGGTTAATGGAAGTACAGTTATTAGCCGAAGGAAGTTGGAATAGTTCTGAAGAAAAGTTATCTTTTAGGAGAGGTATAAAGACATACCCACTACCTCAGCAGGGGGTCTACTTACTAACTAACGAAGAAGTTGGTAATGTCTACAGCTCAGCTGAAGGTGAAACAAACCTTATTGCCAGCCCTCTCGTTCCTTTTGCTTCGTATAGTGCTTCTGAGTCTACAACTTGTCGTGCTGATATCAATAAAATGTTTGGTATGCACTGTGCAGTTCTAGGCTCAACCGGTTCAGGTAAATCTGGAACCGTAGCTGCAATCATTCATAGTGTGCTGTCCCATCAAGTAAATAAGACAGAGCTATCCCCCCAAATAATCATAATTGATCCACACGGAGAGTATAGCTCTGCTTTTAAAGATCGGGCAGTATTATATCGTGCTTATGGATTAATTACTGATACAGATGACCAAGTAGAAATTAAGCTACCTTATTGGCTGATGTCCTCAGACGAGTTTACTAATCTTATTATTGGTAAAACGGAACATAGCGCTACAAGTCAGAATAATGTTGTACAAAAGGCATTAGCTCATGCTCGAATGGTAGCAGCTGGTATAGTTAAACCAGCCCCAACAGAGTTTGGGACTGAAGTATTTAATAACCTAGAAAGCTTAGACGAACCATTGCTTTGCGATGGGCATGAAAGATCCGAACTCTTTGAATTTGACAGGGATAAGCCTAGACCGTTTTGTTTAGATGAATTCGTCAATCATATTAAATACATCCAAGGTGGTAGGATAAATAAAACTAAGCATGAATCACTTACACTTTCAGATCTAGCAAAGTCACCAGTCCCGTCGGTACTAGATAAGTTAAAAGTACTTCGCAGAGATACAAGACTGTCATTCATGATGAGAAACTGGATCTCTGACGATAAAGAAATAAAGCTGTATGAAGTTTTGAACCAGTTCGTGGGCACCCCACAAGAGGCCAAAAAAGATATACGTATAATTGATATATCAGGGCTACCAAACGAAGTAGCAGGTCCACTCACAGCTCTAATTGCTCGCCTATTATTCCAATACAAAGTATTTCAAACACAGAATGAAAAAGAAAAAGATCCTCTTTTATTTGTATGTGAAGAAGCACATAGGTATGTGCCTGATAAAGGTGAAGCACAATATGCTGCGGCTCAAGAGGCTATTCGCCGAATAGCCAGAGAGGGAAGAAAGTATGGAATAGGATTGATGCTTGTTAGTCAGCGCCCTGCCGATGTTGATAGCACAGTTATTTCTCAATGTGGCACATGGGTAGTACTTCGCCTAACTAATTCAGCAGATCAACAGCACGTTGCCCGCTTCCTACCTGATGGTTTATCTGGCATGGTAGGTGCTTTACCAATTTTATCACAGCAAGAAGCCATATTTGTTGGAGAAGGGGCGGCTCTGCCTTCAAGAATTAGAATCCGAGATCTAAGTGCAGATCAGCTTCCGACGTCAAACACCATCCCATTTGCGCAAGGCTGGTCTAATGGCCGTCTTTCACCAGATGAATTAGAGGTGATAGCTAAGAGAATGACTGATAATTAAGCTTTCTTTCATGCGAGATATAAAAAGGTCATGTTAATAGAGATTAACATGACCTTTTTGATTAACTCTAAATTTAAGCTACAGAAGTTGATTTAATCAACCTTTTTAATTCACGTTTTATAAGCTTATTTTGTAACTGTTTTATGGCTACATGATCGAGTGTAACTTCAAATTCTTTTAAACTCTTAGAAAACTGCTGCCATTCAGCTCTAGTCAGTATCTTTCTCACAAGTGCATGACCTGTTAACTGCATGATTAAACAAAGATCCTTTTGTCCTTTAGGCATATTTTTAATATTATAAATATTAATGAATTGAAGTAACGAAGGTAGTCTCTTGTAACTCTCAAGTTTGACTCCCTCGGAAGTTTTGGGGAAACGATAAGGCCGGAACTGAGACTCAATCCTAGTATGGCTAAGTGAATTTTCTTTATCAGTATTTTGAGATAATCCCATTTCTGTACGCTTATCATATGTAATTACACGACATGCCCCCCTTTTCCCATGATACGTTGTATTCAGCCCCACACTACTTAAATAAGCTTCATGATATCTACATCTTGGCTTTATAAGTAAAAAATCTCTTACATGAGAGCCATATATATCAAGAGCTAGATCAACTCTTGTTATTCTGGCTCCTTTCGTCAGTTTTTCAGCTTTTTTACAACCTACAACTCTCGATAACTCTTTAAATAAAAGGGTAACAGCTTTTCTTGAATTCGAAGGATTAAACTCTATTTTTAAATTTCTTAATTTTGAATAGGTTGGACAACTTCCGATATACACAGTACCTTTAATCTTCTTTACCTTTTTTGTCGTTAGCTGATAGCTATCTTTATATTTTCCTTTTCTTCGTTTTTTAATCTTTTTAATTTTAGCTCTATCATTAGCCTCTAATTGTTTTATAAGTTTTTTACAATCAGACTCTTTTAAAGCTAAAGTTAAGCTTAACTTATCTATTGCTATGAATTCTTTTAGTACATCGCTTAAATTTAAATTAGGTAGTTCAATAGAGCTAAATGAATTACATGCTTCAACAACTTCACCACAGGATTTAAAAGATGTAATTTTGCCACCGCTATTATTTAGAGCACCCTCTAAGCCTTGAACAACACAAGTAAAGAGAGCCTTAAATATACTATCCTCTTTACTCTCTTTACTTGATGTATTACTAGTGTTGTTAATGATGATGTTATACAAATCATCATTGTTTATTTTTTTTTGATTCATAAATATTATCTTTAGTTAGTAAAGGTAATATTTACACTTTTTGAAATGAAAGCTTAAAACTCATGAATTCACGCTAAAAACTCATGAAATCATGTGAACACTCATGAATTCACCACATGAAATAATGAGCTAATAGTTAGTGTTTTAATCTGTATAAATATAGAATTCTGTCGAACAAACTAAATAAATAAATCGAGGATTATTATGAGCAAAAGAAATGTACCATATGCACATGTATTACTTTTCTCAGAGAAGTTACTACAACAACTAAGGCGCTCACCTTCGGAGGAAGCCCATGTAAAATCTTTGGAGAAAATATTAACTAAAAAAGTGGAAATTAAACAAAAATTCACTTTAAAAAGTTATAATAAAAAAGACGAGATGGTACTAAATAGCATACGTAAAAAAGGTAAAGTCGATATGAAAGCTTTAGAAGCTTACCTTGAAGAGTTTCGTGATCTAGTCCTAAGCTTACCTAAAGATTCATATAAAAAATGGAAAGACAGCTGTCGTAAATTTGCTTCTAATAAAAATGGAAAAACTATCTTTGTAGATAATGATACCTTAAATAGTATTTCAAACTTTATTAGTAAACTACCCAAAGGTGACTCCTCTGATGAAATATTTGAGTTCAGCCCAGAAGATGCCTGTAGGGCTGACTTTAAAGAGGCATTAATTAAGGTTTTCGATCAATTGACTCAAAATACAGCCGAATTAAAGAAGCTGAAAAAAAAGATAAAGAAGATGAAGGCCTCTAAAAATAAATCAGAAAAATAGACCTTCCCTTTAACACGAGGTTTAATTCGTAAATTGTACTAGGTCAAACTTGAATTAACAGTTACCCATTTTTACAATCTGTCCATTTGGTTTAAGCTCAGTTTATCTTATAACCTTCAACCACCCGACTAAGCTTAGCTATTGGGGCTGTATGGTGAGTATAGTTATCAGTAATCCCACCACTCGAGAGCTCATGACCAACAACTTGCTGAAGTATATATAGTTCGATAGGTTCTAGGCTTTCATTTCTAATTTTTGTAATAAATGAATGCCTAAAACTATGGAAAGAGCGTATGTGAGCAAGCTCTGTCGCAGAACTAACATTCATTTTTTCCATTAATCGACCAAACCAAGCTGTGATTGTATTTCTATTTTCAATTCCATCAAGCAAACGACCCTTATTAGTGCTTATTAAATCTAGAAAGCCATATTCAATTAGTTTTGAGTGAACAGGTATCCGCCTACGAGCATTTTCTGTTTTGATTTTTTGAGACTCATGCTCATCTGTAATTAAGATGTAAAAAAGATTACTATCTGAATCTTGTTTAATATCAGCCCCTCGTAATTGGAACAACTCCCCCCGCCTAGCCCCTGTATATATTGCCAATAACAGGCTCCATTTTTTCCAGCTAGTCTCTTCTGTTAATGCATATGCTTCAAAGTTTTTTAGTTCCGTATTCGTAAATGGACCGCGTTTATTTTGTGTAAAATCTCGCTTTATCCTACATGGCGTTTTCTCGATGTAGCCAATTGTGTCTTTTCCAGCAAAAGAAAATACACTTTGCAACCACTTGTAATAGCCCTGAACTGATTTTGGTGCTATTCGCTTATCTTCGGGTACATCTGCTGTTACACGCTCTAACATAGTCATTTTATTAAACGGAGCTACATTCATTTTTGGCAAGTCAAAACACTGATCAATAAAAATACCGATATTCTTTGGTTCATATGAAGCAATGTCGGCATCTTCAGTCAGTAATTGCCAAACAATGTAACAACGCTCATAGTCTTTTTGCATTTTTTCACTAAGGTTTTCTTTTTCGATTTTAAAGTTTAAGAATTCTTGGTAAACACTACTAAAAAGTTTGATTTTTTTATTCTGCGTAAACTCTTGTTCAGGATAGATTATAGGGTTGCTTATAACTTTACTTTTTATTAGCCCCTCAATCTTCCTGACCTTAATAATATCTTTACTAAAGACAGCATCGGCTAACTCTTTAAGCAATAGTTCTGAGCTGATGAGCTTCTCATTGAATATTTTATAGTTTATCGCGCTCAATGGAGTTTCAAACCCATATTTATTAGCTAATTGGTCTATCTTAAAGGTATTATTCTGCTCCTTAGCAGTCCCCCCATAGTAGAGTTCATCGTCATCATTGAGATTAAAGCTACTTTTATTTGGATAGTCTGTTTTCAATTCGCCGCCATTGAATAGATACATCATATGAGCCATATAACGTACTTCAACATCTATATTTTTATTGGTATGAACTTCTTTTAAGCTTCGTTTATCCACTAGTAGAAATAATTTAGATACATAGGCAACCAAACTGAGTAACTCAGGGTTAGACTCTATAGGTTCGTTTTGTATCATGTCGCTTAAATTTTCGTACTTCTGACACAAATCAAAGAAAATTTGCCTAGTTTCTGTGCCAATTGTATTGATACTTGGATCACTTGTAGTGTCCGAGGTAATTTGGACACGACTTAAAGCATTAGTAACATTTATGTTATCTTTAAAAACCACCTCTTCAGAAGCTAAAATTTCATCTATATGATACTGCTCAAGTTGTTTCTTCATATCCAGCTTAATCGCATTAATTACTTGTTCTTTTTGTAGTTTATCAGACATTTTATGATATAGGGGTAAAGAGATTAAGCTGTTGACGATAGGAGTTAGATATTTAATAAGAACAAGAGCACGGTTTAAACTCTGGGTATTTAAAGAAATTCTAATATCTTTTTTTAAGAAGGATTTTGGAAGTTTATATCGAAAGTAAAATGTACCTTTACGAATATATAGATATTCGGCACCTGCAACTGATTTCATAATGGCCTCTTGGTGAGGTCGTTGCTTTGCGGTGGCACAGCTCGGTGGCACACTAGGTGTCACAATTGCTTTTTCTTATAATAAGCTTCCAAAAACCGCCTGAAAATCAGGCGGTTATGGAAATTTATGAGTCAGCCGTATAAGCCGGGTTTTGTCCTTTCCGAAGAAAGTGATAATCATTCGTCTAGGCCATAAATCGCTCTATGGCTCAAGCAACCTACCCGGTTCCAACGTGGGCCACGCCATAAGGAACCCTATTTGGTCTTGCTCCGAGTGGAGTTTACCTTGCAACCGACTATTACTAGCGGCCCGGTGCGCTCTTACCGCACCCTTTCACCCTTACCAACCCGAAGATTGGCGGTCTCCTCTCTGCTGCACTTGTCGTGGGCTCACGCCCCCCAGCCGTTAGCTGGCACTCTGCCCTATGGAGCCCGGACTTTCCTCCCCCTGATCATTTTCGTCACAGGCAGCGATCATCTTGGCTGACTCGGCGCGCAGTATACATGAGGCTAATACCAAGCGCAGTAAAATTTACTCTTTTTCTTCAATAATTGTTTTATATAAAGCGTTTTTCTTCATACCAAAGTATTCAGCAACCACACCACACGCCTTTTTCATTGGCATTTCACTTTCAAGAAGTGCCAGCATTTTGCGCGCTTCAGGCGGAACATCGTCTATCTGCTTTGGTTTACCTGGAAGCATCAGCACTATTTCGCCGCGCTGCTTAGTAGGATCATCCGTCAAAAACTGTTTTAGCTCGCTTACGCTACCGTTAAAAAATGTTTCAAACGTTTTAGTTAGCTCTTTAGCAAATACAACTTGTTGCTCATCGCCAAGGGCTAGCGCTAAATCATCAAGGCTTGCCATAATACGGTGCGTACTTTCGTACATTATACTAGTAATGCCCGAGTTAACTGCTTCGGTAAAAAAGTCTTGGCGAGCTTTACTTTTAGCGGGCGTAAAACCAATAAACTGAAAGCGGTCGGTTGGCAAGCCTGAACAACATACGGCTGTAATTGCAGCACATGCACCGGGTACGGGTGTAACATTAGCGCCTTGTTCGCGGCATAAGTTTACAACGGCATAACCTGGGTCACTAATAAGCGGTGTACCAGCGTCGGATACTAAAGCAATATTTAAACCTTGATTTAGTTGATCGATAATTTGCTGTGCTTTTTGCTTTTCGTTGTGGTCATGTAATGCAAACGTTTTTGCCTTAATACCAAAGTGGCTAAGTAGCTTGCCAGTATGGCGAGTGTCTTCAGCAGCTATTAAGTCAACCTGCGATAATGTCGCGATGGCACGGTGAGTTAAGTCGTCATAATTGCCAATTGGGGTGGCAACAATGTAAAGAGTGCCAATTTTCTGTGAATTCTCCTCATTTAACATTGAGGTCTCCTGCGTCAGTCAGTAATATAAGCAAATCGCGTTAACGTATTGGGAAATCATTTGTGCGACTTAAACTAGTTAGTCTATTAATTATATTGTCAGGGTTATCGGCGTGTAGCACAACCGAAAAACCAACTAAAAACAGCGATAACGTAAGTAACCGCACTAATGCACTGCAAAATCAGGCAACCAGTGCGCAATCTATCTATCAATTGGCGCAAAACCGCCAAGGTGCCGATAAAATACAATTACTGTATAGTGCACGTGATGCTGCAATTAGTGAGCAAAACTGGCCTTTATTAGAGACAATTGGAAATGAGCTTGAATTAACCGCAAGTGTTGATCAAATTCAAAACCGTCTTTATATTGCATTTGCACAAAAACAACAAAATAAAAATGACCAAGCCTTAGTGATTTTACAATCGCTAGACGGACAACTTACTCAACCTGAGCATTTTGCATGGCACCAGTTTTTAACTGCCACTATTTACGCATCACAAAATTTTCCTAAAAAAGCAGCACCCTACTTTTTTAGAGCCTCTGAAACAGCAGCAAAAAACAACATAGAAATCCCTCAGCTTAATCAAAGTTTATGGGATAACTTAAAACAGCTCTCTTCTTATGCGCTTGAGCGCTTTAACCGTGGCTCGGTTATTCAGCAAGGCTGGACTAACCTAGCGTTATACCATCAAGTATATGCAGGTAGCGGTGTAGAGTTAGATCAAGCAATCAATAATTGGCGAAGACGCTATATTGGGCACCCCGCTTTTAGTGTTTTACCTAAACAAGATGAAATGCTTACTGAATTTGCGCCTCTGAATATAGAGCGCTTAGTTGTATTGTTCCCGCAGTCAGGACCTAACGAACGTTTAGGTGATGCGCTTAAAGCCGGTGTATTGGCTGCGCTTGATACGCAAAATATCAACGACACTATTTTTATTGATGAAAACTTAAGTACAGAAGAAATTGCAGCACAACTTGAAGAAATAAAGCCTGATTTTGTAATTGGCCCTCTACTTAAAGCAAATATAGATAAACTAGCTAATGCGCAAACGTTTATCGATACGCCAGTACTACATTTAAACACCTTTGATGGTGAACGCATTTCGCTTCAGCATTATTACTTTGCACTAAATCCTGAACACGAAGTAGAACAAGCCCTAGAGCACTTTTTAGCAATGGGTTACCAAAAGCCGATGCTACTTGCACCTAATAACGCTAACGGGCAACGTCTTGTTGATTACTTTAACTTGCAGTGGCAACGCTATAGCGAAACTAAGCCGCAAATAGGTTTTTATAACGATAAAAAAGATATGCCAAACACGATTACAAGCTTGCTGGAAGTAGATAAATCAAAAGATCGCATAAAAACGGTTAAGGCATTATTTAGACAAGAAGTAGAAAATGAAACGCGCTCACGCAGTGATATTGATGTTATTTATATTTTAGGTGATGCAATAGAAACACGCTTAATTAAACCTTATCTTGATGTAAACGTAAGTACATTTGCAGATCGCATTCCACTTTACGCCAGCTCTAAAAGCCACAGTAAACAAATTGACAGTACTGACAAAGGCGACTTAGACGGCCTATACTTCACTGAATTGCCGTGGATGCTCGATTCGCAAATTAAACAGCATAATTTACGCCAGCAATATGATTCGTTATGGCCAGAACAAGTAGATATTAGCCAACGCTTATTTGCTATGGCATACGATGCAGTCTCTATATTACCTGATATTAGGCAGTTAAGCGTAATGCCAGGTAATCAATACAGTGGTTTAAGCGGAAAATTATCAGTTAATACAAGCGGTCATATAGAGCGTATGCTTGACTGGGCTCAATACACAAATCGCCGTATTGAACCCGTGCAATTAAAAACACAGCGTCCTGTGCCATTGTTTATGCAATCAGCAAGTGAGATGCAAACTATAAATTAAACTTAATTAAGTTGAGGGGGCGGCATGTCGTGGTTTAAAGAGCTATGGCACAATAGTCGCGAAAAAGGCCAGTATTATGAGCTTGAAGCGCAAAAATACTTAGTTACTCAAGGGTTAACGCCTATTGAACGTAATTATTACTGCCCCTTTGGTGAGCTTGATGTCATTATGAAAGAAGGCAACACCCTTGTATTTATTGAGGTTAAGTTTCGCAAAAATAATGCAAGGGGCGGCGCCAACTATGCGCTTAGTCCACAAAAACAAGCTCGATTAAAACGTAGTATTTATCATTACTTAGCAGCTAAAAATTTGACTAACCAAGCACTAAGAATTGATTATGTAGCCATTACAGGAGAAGCATCTCCTAATATTAATTGGCTGAAAAATGTATTTTAAACACAAATACAAAGATAAATTATTGGTAGGCTATGCAAGATACAATTAAAGAAATTTTTACAGAGAGCATTCAAGTTCAAATCGCTGCGGGTGAAGTACTACCGAGTGCACTTGAGTCAGCTGCATTTACTATTGCACAAAGTCTGATCAACGGAAATAAACTCATTTGCTGCGGTACTGCAAATTGCCACATGCTCGCACAGCATATGGCCGGTGTATTGGTTAATCATTATGAAACCGAACGCCCCTGCTTACCTGCAATTGCTCTATCGCAAGAAAACGTTAACCTTGGACAAAGTACTCAGGTAGACGATCACGATACATTTGCTCGTCAAGTCCGCGCTTTTGCCCAGCAAGGCGATTTATTGCTGGTACTGGCTATTAACGGTAACGAAAAACATGTTATTTCAGCCGTTGAAGCTGCACTAACTAAAGATATGAAGGTCATAGTGATGGTTGGTGATGATGGTGGCGAGTTGGTTGGCCTACTTGGGCCTAATGATGTTGAAATTAGATCTCCATCTAAACGCCCTAGCCGCATTATCGAATCCCATTTAGTTAACTTACATTGTTTAAGCGAACTGGTTGATTTAACGCTTTTCCCTCAGGATGAAAATTATGTTTAAACGCTCTCTTATTGTTTTAGGTACTGTTGTATTACTGCAAGGTTGCGCAGCCGCTGTTGTTGCAGGTACAGCCAGTGCAGTAACTGCAGCGAACGACCGCCGTACCATTGGCTCTCAAATTGACGACAACAATATTGAAATAAAAGCCAGTATTGCACTTAGCGAAGTAGAACGTCTTGAAAAGTTTGCCAATATAAGCGCTGTAAGCGTTAATGGTATTGTTTTACTTGTTGGCCAAGTTGCTAATGAAGAAATGAGAAACGAAGCCCAGCGCACCATTGAGGGCGTTGCAGGCATTCGTAAAATACATAACCAAATTCGTATTGGCTCAAATATTGGCATTACTACACAAACTCACGACTCTTGGCTTACTTCTAAAGTAAAAGCTCAGCTACTAACAGCGAAAGACATTAGCAGTAATAATATTAAAGTGGTTACAGAAAACGCTGAAGTGTTTTTAATGGGTTTAGTATCTGACTCTGAATCTACCCAGGCGGTAAATATAGCCCGTAATGTATCAGGCGTAGAGCGTGTAATTAAAGTGTTTGAATATATGTAAAGTTAAACACAAACATAAAAAAACCGCTTATTAAGCGGTTTTTTTTGGCATTTACTTATTATTTAATAACGCGTAAATGTGAGCCTTTTTTCTTCTCAGGCTTTTCTAGTGGCGTTTCATCAATAAACTCAGCTGATGAATCAACACTTTCAAGTTCTGGCACAAAATCGTCTTCGTCCTCTAAAAACTCATCTGCGGTAAAGACTGTTCCTTCGCCATTTTCACGCGCGTATATTGCAAGCACAGCACCTAGAGGTACATACACTTGCATTGGCTGACCACCAAAGCGCGCATTGAAGCTAAGTTGGGTTAAGTCTAACGAAAACTGTGTGACCGCTGATGGACTTATGTTTAAAACAATTTGTCCATCTTGAACAAATTGTGTTGGCACTTGTACATTTGCAAATCCAGCGTCTACCACTAAATGCGGTGTACACTCGTTATCGACTATCCAATCAAAAAAAGCACGTAATAAATAAGGACGATTAGGCGTCATTATAAACGGATCTCACGCTCAGCTTCAGTTAAAGAGGCTTGGAATGACTCACGTTCAAATAAACGGATCATGTACTCTTTAAGTTCTTTAGAACCTGCACCATTAAGCTCAATACCAAACTCTGGTAAACGCCATAAAAGTGGAGCTAAATAACAATCTACTAAGCTAAACTCTTCACTCATAAAGTAAGGTGCTTCGCTAAAAATAGGTGCTACAGCAAGTAATGCTTCTGTTAGCTCTTTACGAGCTTGAGCAGCATCTGATGCATTGTTACTGATTTTGTCAGCTAGGCTGTACCAATCTTTATCAATACGATGCATCATTAAGCGGCTACGACCACGCATTACCGGGTAAACAGGCATTAGTGGAGGATGAGGAAAACGCTCATCAAGGTATTCCATGATGATGTTTGCCTGGTATAAACCAAGCTCACGGTCAATCAGTGTTGGCACTGTACCGTAAGGGTTAATTTCGTGAAGTGCTTCTGGCAAATTATCTTTTTCAGCCAAATGAATATCTACACTTACACCTTTTTCCGCAAGTACAATACGTACTTGGTGGCTATACATACAGTTAGCACCAGAAAAAAGGGTCATTACAGGGCGCTTATTGGCAGCTACGGCCATGCCTATACCTCCATTAAATAACTAAAACAGCAAAAGGGGCTTAAGCCCCTATTGCAAAATTACCTTTAAAAATGTTCAACTTAATGAACATCTCTCCAGTATTCTTTCTTAAGCATAAATGCCAAGATAAATAGGATGATTAAAAATCCAATTACCTTAATACCTAGCGCTTCCGATTCAAGACGTGAAGGTTCACCCACGTATTCAAGGAAGTTCGTTAAATCACGAGCCGCATGGTCATATTCATCTACGCTTAATTCACCCGAACCATCTGTTTCAGTAGCAATAACTTTGGTCACAGTGTGACCATGTTCTTCTACTTCTTTAGTGATAGGCGTTGGTAAACCTTGTAGTTCTTGAAGAACGTGAGGCATACCTACCGATGGGAAAACAATATTGTTAACACCAAACGGGCGAGATTCATCTTTATAAAACGATTTTAAGTACGTGTAAATATAATCTGGTGATTTTACACGAGCAATTAGTGTTAAGTCCGGCGGAGCCGCACCAAACCATTTTGCTGCATCGTCTTTTTTAATCGCATTTGTAATATGGCTACCTACTTTAGAACCGTCAAAAATCAACTGTTCTAAACCAACTTCTGTTGGAATGCCGATATCACGAAAAGTACGTTCATAACGTTGATACTGCATTTGGTGACAACCAAGGCAGTAGTTCATGAACAACTTTGCACCGCGTTGTAAAGATGCCTGATCAGTAAGGTCATTATTCGCTTCCATTAAAGGAACCGACGGACCTGCTGCCATAACCATGTTAGGTAACAAGTTTACTGATAAAGCAAATAAACCAATAATAAGCTTTTTCATCATTTCGTTAACCTCTCTGGCAATGGCTTAGTTTTTTCGTTCTTACTGTATACAAATAACAGTACGAAGAACATAAAGTAAGTCACAGTACAGATTTGAGAAATAATCGTTTTCAGATCAGTCTGTGGAGTTGCACCCACCCAACCTAGAAGAACGAAAGTTACAACAAAACCTGCAATGTTCCATTTATGGAAACCACAACGGTAACGAACCGATTTAACTCTACCACGGTCTACCCAAGGTAGTAACGCAAGTACCACAATCGATGCACCCATCGCTGCAACACCGATTAACTTATCAGGGATTGCACGTAAGATTGCATAGAATGGCGTAAAGTACCAAACCGGGAAAATATGCTCAGGTGTTTTAAGTGGGTTAGCTGCCTCGAAGTTTGGACCTTCTAAAAAGAAGCCATTCATCGCAGGCATAAAGAACACAACCCAACAAAACAATATTAAGAAACCAACCACACCCACAATATCTTTAACTGTGTAGTAAGGGTGGAACGGTATCGCATCAACAATATCTTTCTTGTCAGTGTAATACTCGTGAAATTTAAATTTAGGCTTATCTTTTTCAGCTACAGAGCCTTTTTTACGCTTAATCTCAATACCTTCAGGGTTGTTTGAACCCACTTCGTGTAGAGCAACAATGTGTAAGAAAACTAAGATTACAATAACCAGTGGTAGTGCAATTACATGTAATGCAAAGAAGCGGTTAAGCGTTGCACCAGATATTACATAGTCACCACGGATCCAAAGTGTTAAGTCATCACCAATTACCGGAATCGCCCCGAATAATGAAATGATTACCTGCGCACCCCAGAACGACATTTGCCCCCATGGTAATAAATACCCCATGAATGCTTCAGCCATTAGCGCTAAGAAAATAAACATACCAAATAACCACAGTAATTCACGCGGTTTTTGATAAGAACCGTAGATCATGCCACGGAACATATGCATATATACAACGATGAAAAACGCTGATGCACCTGTTGAGTGCAAGTAACGTAGTAACCAGCCATATGGTACATCACGCATGATGTACTCTACTGAGGCGAATGCGCCCTCAGAAGATGGAACAAAGTTCATCGTCAACCAAATACCAGTTAGTATTTGGTTTACTAGTACTAACATGGCTAATGAGCCAAAAAAGTACCAGAAGTTAAAGTTTTTAGGTGCTGGATACTGTGCAATATGCATGTTCCAAACACGTGTCATTGGGATACGGTCGTCGATCCAACCAATAATCTTACCAAACATTAGGCTGCCCCTTTTTCTTCGCCCACTAAAATAGTGGTCTCATCAAGAAAAGTATAAGGTGGTATTTCTAAGTTTAATGGAGCAGGTACCGATTGAAATACACGGCCAGCCATATCAAATTTAGAACCATGACACGGGCAATAGAAGCCATCATCGGTTCCTTCAACTTTTTCACTAAAGTTACCTTGGAAAAAGCCAGGTGAACACCCTAAATGCGTACAAATACCTACAGCCAAAAAGATCTCTGGACGTAATGAACGGTAATCATTTGTTGATGATTCTAATTGTTGTGGCTCTTGCGAATGCGGATCACGAAGTTGACCTTCATGTTCTTTCATTTGCTCAAGCATTTTTGGGGTACGTGATACAACCCATACAGGTTTACCACGCCACTCGACACGTATTAATTGTCCAGGCTCAAGTTTGCTGATATCTACTTCTACAGGCGCACCCGCAGATTTAGCTCGCTCACTTGGATTCCAAGACGCAATAAAAGGAACAGCAGCCCCAGCCGCACCAACACTACCTACAACAGAGGTAGCTATGGTTAAAAAGCGACGTCGGCCATTGTCTACAGGCGCATTGCTCATCCACTTATCTCCACTATGATTCTCAACACTTGCTATATTGAGAACATCAGTTACAGCAGGTTAATTATTCGAAATTTTTAAAATAGAAGCGATCATAATTAAAACCCTTGATTAAAACAAGGTTATTCAAAGCCCCATGCTCATAAATCTGACTTGATCAAAAATTTGATTAAGCTAGCTCGAGAATAAAGCCGAACGACTATAATAACGCTTCTGTAAAAACAATATACTGACCAAGATCAACACCACTAAGAAGAAACAGTAAAAAACTGTACATAGTGTTGTTAAACCGCTCATTTTACTTACCGGACAATTGTAGCAAAAAATTCCACCAATTAACTGATGGATTTAAACTAATTACGATAATTATTTAACTTTTTTGCAGCTATCTGAGTGTTTTTTAACTTTCGTTTAATTAATACGCAGTTATTAATTAATTTGATCATCATTAATTGCTGCAATAACCAAGTATGGCAGTGATATTGAAAAATCGCATTAAGTTGCAAATGTAAACATTTTGATTTAAAAACAAAAAACCCAGCATAAGCTGGGTTTTTGAATTCTTGATAACGTATAGATTAACGTTTTGAGAACTGTGGACGCTTACGCGCTTTCTTAAGACCCACTTTCTTACGTTCAACTTTACGTGCATCACGTGTAACAAAACCTGCTTTACGAAGTTGTGGACGTAATGACTCGTCAAACTCCATAAGTGCACGAGTGATACCGTGACGGATAGCACCAGCTTGACCAGTTGTACCACCACCAGAAACGGTGATGTAAAGGTCAAATTTTTCAGTCATATCAACTAGCTCTAGAGCTTGATGAACAACCATGCGTGCTGTTTCGCGACCAAAATACTCTTCTAGAGAGCGTTTGTTGATTACGATGTTACCAGTGCCTGGGCGTAAGAATACGCGAGCACTTGAACTTTTACGACGACCTGTACCGTAGTATTGATTTGCCATGATGGTGCTCCTTAAATGTCTAGAACCTGAGGCTGTTGTGCAGCATGGTTGTGCTCAGTACCTGTGTAAACTTTAAGTTTACGGTACATAGCGCGGCCTAAAGGACCACGTGGCAACATGCCCTTAACAGCCTTCTCGATGATCATTTCAGGCTTTGCAGCTTGAAGTTTATCAAAAGTAGTAGACTTAAGACCACCTGGAAAACCAGAGTGTGAATAGTACACTTTGTTTTTGAATTTGTTACCAGTTACAGTAACTTTTTCAGCGTTGATAACGATGATATAATCACCAGTATCTACGTGCGGTGTATATTCAACTTTATGCTTACCGCGTAGGCGATGAGCGATTTCAGTAGCGATGCGACCTAAAGTTTTACCTTCAGCGTCAACTACGTACCAGTCACGTTTTACTGTTTCTGGTTTAGCAACAAACGTTTTCATTTATAAAAATCCAATGTTTTTCAATTAAAACCACAAGTAGTTAATATTAACTACTGCTCTAAGTTTGCTATAACCCCTTCGAGTTTTAGACTTTTGCGCCGCTCACAAGTGGCTAGACTATATGAGGGCATAGAACGCAACGTGGCAGACGCGGGAGTATACCAGCACTTAAAACACATTGCTACTCCCGGTTGTTTTTTCCACAAGAAATTTTAAAATAAGAAGTACTATGTACAAACTTCTTATTTTTAATGGCCGACCTATTACACTTTTGCCTACTTATTTAAACTAAGTGCTCTCTAGCTAAATACTCTAAAGACTGCATTTCTTGCAAGCGGCTTATACAGCGCTTAAATTCAAAGTTTAAATTACCTTGAGTATAAAGTTCGGTAATAGGCTTTTCGGCCGATATAATTAAAGTTACATGACGCTCGTAAAATTCATCTACTAAAGCAATAAAACGCCTAGCTGCGTCATCATTAGTTTGGCCTAACTGTTTTACGTTAGAAATAATAACCGTATTATATAAACGGCTAATCTCCATGTAATCTACTTGGCTACGTGCCGTTTCACATAACTCACTAAATTCAAACATTACAACGCATTTAGCTACTTTGCGTGTTTTGATTAGGCGTCCTTCTACTTCTATAGGCTCATCTAATTGCCCAGGCTCTGGCGATAGCTTATCGAAGTATTCAAATAGGTTCTTATCTGCATCTTCATCCAGCGGACTATGAAAAATTTCGGCTTGCTCTAAGGTGCGTAACCGGTAATCAATACCTGAATCTACATTAACTATCTCTGTATTAAGCTTAACCAGTTCTATAGCAGGTACAAAGCGTGCACGTTGCAGGCCATTTCTGTAAAGATCATCAGGCACTATATTAGAGGTAGCAACAAGTACAATACCGCGAGCAAATAGCGCTTCCATTAAACCACCAAGTAACATGGCGTCGGTAATGTCTTGAACAAAAAATTCATCAAAACAAATGATGTCTGTTTCAGCTTTAAAAGTGTCGGCTATTTTTTCTAATGGATTAGCCATGTTGTTTAATTTTTTAAGCTCGTTATGGACTCGATGCATGAACCGATGAAAATGCACTCGCATTTTACGTGTGCCCGGCAGTGATTCGTAAAAAGTATCAACTAAATAGGTTTTACCACGCCCTACTCCGCCCCAAAAGTACAAACCTTTAATAGGCGTTGGCTCATCATTGTTAAATAACTTAGCAAAAAAACCTTTTGGTGCTGGCTTTGCCTGAGTTAAGTCATCGTATAGGCGTTGTAAATGGCGCACAGCATTTTCTTGCGCTGCGTCATGTACAAAGTCATCTCGCTTCAAATCTTGTTGGTATGTTTGCCAAGGAGTCATATCTATTTACAGTAAAAACGCAGTTTAATTTGTAAAGCATATTAACACGCATCTTAACTCGGGGTATATTACACTTAATATGATTTATAATTGAATCAAGCATTCGTTAGTTATTTTCCCAAAGGGGTAGTTTTTATGGGCACAGTTATGTGGGTAGGTTTAATTGTTATTGTTGCTGTTGTAGCATTTTTTATTGGTGCATTTGTTACTAAAAAACAATTCAAGCAAGATGAACTAAAAGAGCAAGCTGAACAAGCACAAAGCGCGCTTGAGCAGTATCGCCAAGATGTCGCTGATCATTTAGCGAATACAGGTAAGCTCGTAAATAAGATGAAAGAGAACTATGACCAACTGCTTAGTCATGTTGAGGACACAAACCAGCTTCTTTTAGAAGATAGAAATAAAGCACCAGCAGAACCTTATTTCTCTAAAGAAACAACAGAACAATTACAAGCATCTTTAAAAGAGCGTCGTTCAGACCGTTCTTCTGCAGAAGCACAACCAGCTGATTACGTATCGGGTGAATCTGGTTTATTTGCTGGTCAAAATAAAGTTTCAGAACATTCTAAAGCATCTTGATGAACTTTTTTTAGACCCCATAGTCTTTAGATATAACAGCTTTGTTGTTTTATCTTAACAAACCAAAAAGGGCTGCTGCAAAGTAGCCCTTTTTGGTTTTTGCTTTATCTTAAGTGGAGTTATCCCTGACTATGAAAATGAAATTATCACTTATCAGCGCAGCTATTTTATCTACAAGCTTATTAATGAGCCCTGTAGCATCTTATGCAAAAATGCCAATTGCAGTAAATGGTCAACAACTACCCACTCTAGCCCCTATGCTAGAGAAAATATCTCCTGGTGTTGTCAGTATCCAAGTTTCAGGCTCTAAAGAAGTACGCCGCCGTGCAGATCCACTCGAATACTTTTTTGGACAACAGCAGCCTCGTAGCCAAAAACGCCAATTTAGTGGCCTGGGTTCAGGAGTTATTATTGATGCCGATGAAGGTTATGTAGTGACTAATAATCACGTTATTCAAGACGCCGAAAAAATGGTGGTTACCCTTGAAGATGGACGTGAATTTGAAGCAACTAAAATTGGTACCGATACAGAGTCTGATATCGCTCTTTTACAAATAGACGCTGATGACTTAACTGAAATAAAACTCGCAAACTCCGATAGCTTACGCGTAGGCGACTTCGCGGTTGCGATTGGTAACCCATTTGGACTTAGTCACACAGTAACCTCTGGTATTGTTAGTGCGCTTGGTCGTAGTGGTTTAAACATTGAAGGTTACGAAGATTTCATTCAAACCGATGCTGCTATTAACCAAGGTAACTCTGGCGGTGCACTCGTTAACTTAAATGGTGAGTTGATTGGTATTAATACCGCTATTTTAGGTGCTTCTGGTGGTAACGTGGGCATTGGTTTTGCCATTCCATCTAATATGATGAAAAATCTAGTTGATCAAATTATTGAGCATGGTGAAGTACGTCGTGGCTCGCTGGGTATTTCTGGTCGTCCACTTGATGCAGGACTTGCCAAAGCACAGCAACTTGATGTGAAACAAGGTGCTTATGTAATGCAAGTAATGGATGACACTGCCGCAAGTAAAGCTGGTATTGAAGCTGGTGATGTTATTGTTAGTATTAACGGTGGCGATATTAGTGGTTTCCACGAACTACGCAGCAAAATTGCTACGCTAGGTGAAGGCCGTGAGATAAAACTAGGTATTTACCGCGATGGTAAAATTAAAACAGTAAAAGTAACGCTTGATGGCGCATCTGGTGTTACAGCAACAGGCGAAGAACTACACCCCGCATTCCAAGGTGCAGAGCTCGAAAACGTGCAAAAAAACAGTAACAAAGGTGTTGAGATTACTTCAGTAGATCCTCGCTCACCTTCTGCCCGTGTTGGCCTTGAAGAAGGTGATATTATTATGCAAGTGAATCGCCAACGAGTAGAAACGATTCGCGACATGAATAAAATCATCGACAGTACAAAAGGTAATATCGTACTTGGCGTGCAACGTGGTCGTGAGTCTATATTTATTTTAATTCAGTAATAAATAGCACTATTTAGTGTAATAAAAGTAACAGTGGCACTTGCCGCTGTTATTTTTTTTATGTCATCATAAAGAGATTGCTCACTTACATAATAAGAAAATCGTGCTTAAACTAATAAAATTTATTCTTCCCCCTTTATTTGCAGGCCTAAGTATTGCTTTTTTAGTGGTTTTTTTCAGCCCTAATATGCGAGCAGCTTTACTTCCAAATGTTCCCCTACCAAGCGCTATGAGTGCGAGTCATCTGAGCTTTTCTGACGCTGTTAAACGAGCGGCCCCTTCTGTGGTTACTATTTTTTCAGAAAGCATTTCCAAAGAACCCCGTTATAAAAGAAAAAACACGGTACAAGAGCTAGGCTCTGGCGTCATCATGTCGCAAGACGGTTATATTCTTACTAACTACCATGTTGTTAATAACGCAGATCAAATTATGGTTATTTTAACCGATGGTCGACGTTTTTTTGATGTGCAGCTAATTGGTTTTGATACCATTACTGATTTAGCCTTACTTAAAATAAATGCAGATCACCTTCCGGTAATTCCAGTAAACGATAGCTATGTATCAAGTGTAGGCGATGTGGTACTTGCTATAGGTAACCCGCTTAACTTAGGCCAAACAATCACCCAAGGCATCATTAGCGCAACGGGTAAGCAAAAAATTACAGACAGTCCGTACAATAACTTATTACAAATGGATGCGGCTATTAACGTGGGCAACTCTGGCGGCGCATTAGTTAACTCCAATGGTGATTTAGTCGGTATTACTTCTGCGCAGTTTAAAACGCGTGAAAACTTAAATATTCAAGGGATATTCTTTGCGGTGCCTTACTCCCTTGCTAAAAAAGTAATGAGTAAACTCATTCGTCATGGTCGCGTTGTACGTGGCTATTTAGGCTTTGAAGGCACTGCAGTAGATAGCACAGGCAAAGAAGTAAACGACAGTCTAACCCCGGTTACTGGCATGCGCATTACGAACTTAGACCCTTTAGGTCCTGCATGGCAAGCCGGTATTGAAGAGCAAGATATTGTTATTAAAATTGCAGGGCTTTCGGTAGCAAATCCACAAAAAGTGCTTGAAGAAATAGGTAATACAGAGCCCGGTAAAGAAATAGAATTTGAGCTTTACCGGAATGGTAAAATAGAAAAGATTATGGTGACTGTCGCAGAGCTTGAAACAAAGCTTTAATAAAAAAAACACCAATTCCATTAAGTATGTGATCTGAATTTTATACCGAAAAAACAATTCAGTTCTAGGCGTAAATTGATGTAAATGGTTGTTCCCTTTACGAAATTGACAACAAATAAATGGGTTGTTTTAGCAAGTAAAATAGATCAGCTATTTATTGGAATTGGTATAATACCAACCTGCATAAATCGTCAATAAAAAGGTCGGATAGCAATTTGCGTATCCGACCTTTTTAAAATAGCTTAACTAGTTATCTATTTAACTACTTCGACGTTTAATATTTGCGCCCAACGCACTTAGCTTATCTTCAATGCGTTGATAGCCTCTATCAACGTGATAAATACGGTCAACAACCGTTTCACCTTGTGCCACTATACCCGTTAAGATTAAGCTAGCTGAAGCGCGTAGATCGGTTGCCATCACTTGCGCACCTGTTAGGCTCTCAGTCTCACCACAAATTGCGGTATGTCCTTCTAAACGAATATTAGCACCCATGCGCTGCAACTCAGGTACATGCATAAAACGGTTTTCAAAAATCGTTTCTGTAATAGTCGCACTACCATTTGCTACTACATTTAATGCTGTAAATTGAGCTTGCATATCGGTAGGAAAACCTGGGTGTGGAGCTGTTTTAATATTTACGGCTCTAAGTTCACGACCGCGCATATCAAGATAAATACTGTCGTTATGCACCTCTAGGTGTGCATTAGTTGCACGTAATTTTTCAATCACAGGCTCAAGGGAATGAAAGTCAGTATTTTTACAAAGCACTTCACCGCCGGCCATTGCTGCTGCGACTAAAAACGTACCTGTTTCAATTCTATCTGGCAAAATACTGTGCTCGCATCCTGCTAAACGCTCAACGCCTTCAACTTCAATGCGGCTAGTGCCAGCACCCGTAATTTTAGCGCCCATAGCAATTAAGCAGTTAGCTAAATCAATTATTTCGGGCTCGCGTGCAGCATTATCAAGTATGGTTTTACCATCAGCGAGGGCTGCTGCCATCAATAGGTTTTCGGTAGCGCCTACGCTTACCATTTCCATAAAGATTTCAGCGCCTTTTAAGCGACCGCTTACCTTGGCATTAATATAACCATTTTCAACGTTTATTTGTGCGCCCATGCGCTCCAAACCTTGAATATGTATATCAACAGGGCGAGCACCAATAGCACACCCACCAGGTAAAGACACTTGAGCTTCACCAAAACGTGCAACCAAAGGACCCAACGCAAGCACTGAGGCGCGCATTTGCTTTACTAAGTCGTATGGCGCTAATGTTTTATTAACCGTTGCGCCGTCAATCACTAGCGTATCGCCGTGCCAATTAACATCAGCACCTAACGTTTTTAATAAGGCTTCAGTAGTCACTATATCGCGAAGGCGCGGTACATTAGAAAATGTACTTTTCCCATCAGCTAATAATGAAGCAAACAAAATAGGAAGTGCGGCATTTTTAGCGCCTGAAATAGTCACCTCACCAGCAAGTGAAGTGCCACCTTGAATTACAAATTGATCCATTAAGAGGCCCTATTTATTGCGGTAAAATAAATTTTTGTTCACGCTTCCACTCTACAGGAGTAAATGCACGAATAGATACTGCGTGAATTGTGCCATCTGAAATTGTATTCATTAATGGGCCATAAACTAGCTGCTGCTTTTTAACTCGGCTTAAACCGTCAAAGCATTCACCTACTGCAACAACTTCATAATGGCTACCATTGGCTTTTACATGTACTTCAGCTAATTGAAGTTCTTCGCGTAATAATGTTTCGACTTGGCTAGTTTCCATAACTCTCACTCAAATAGGGTTGTAACCTGGCCTAATTGCATTAAATTTTGCAATTGCTCAGGTAGGTTTTGCAACTCAAGGCGAATGCCTTGCTGCTTTAATTCTGCAAAAGAGTGAATTAACCAAGCTAAGCCCGCTGTGTCAACCCTAGATACCTCACTTAGGTCAAAATAGATGATTTTATGCTTAGTTAATAACTTGTTGTTCAGAAGCTGTTCATCGCCAATTGAATTTCGAGTAAGCTCACCGCTTACTCGAAAATGTTGTCCATCAACTTGGCTTATTGCCAATTTAGTCATTCGAGTTACTGCCTCTAAACTGAACTGGTAGTTGACTCTTTTGCTCTAAAAGGTTACTTACATTATCAATACCTTGCTGACGCAAAATACCTTGTAGTTCACTTTGTTTTGCATCTAGTAAACTAATGCCTTCAGCAATCATATCGTACGCGCGCCATTCACCGTCACGGTCTTCACGTACTTTAAAATCGATTCTGATATCAGGTTTACCATCTTCAATAATTTTGGTTTTAACGACAACGACATCTTTACCTTTAAATGTTTGCTCGGCACTAAACTCAACTTTTTGGTTTGTATATTGAGTAAACACACCGGCATAAGTAGCTACTAAGTACTCTCTGAATACACCAATAAAGCGCTGAATTTCTTTAATTGCTTTGGCTTTTTCAGCTTCGTCGGTAATGGCACGTACTTTAGATACCTCGCTACCTAATACACGAAGTGCTGCATATTTGTAATCAATATAAGGCATTAATTCTTCTTCAACGATTACGCGAAGATGCTCTTGATCTTTAACAATTAATGGCTGATCTTTTTTAATGCGCGCGAATGTATTATCGGCAACTTGGCGTACCATTTTGTTCGGATCGATTAATTTCACATCTGCTGCACTTACGCTTTGAGTTAGCGTCATAGTGCCAATTGCTACAATAGCTAAAAACTTTTTCAACATAATAATTACTCACTACCTTGGTTGAATAAAAACTGCCCGATTAATTCTTCAAGTACAATGGCAGACTTAGTATCAGTAATTGAATCGCCATCACCTAGTGCTTTACTTTCTACACCAAATAAATCGTCAATTGCTTCATCTTGCTTGTTTTCAGTCACTGTTTCGCCTAAACAACGTTGCTTAGCTGAATCTGGAGAAATTACAGGGTGAATACCTAAGTACTGCTCACCTAAAATACCCGACGTTAAAATAGAGATTGAGCTTGTGTCTGAAAAACGACATAAGTACTGCGCATCAATGGTCATATTTACCACGGGTAAAAACTCTTGTGGGTGAACATAAATTGATTCAACACGACCAATTACAACACCACCTACTTTTACAGGTGCACGTGCTTTTAACGAGCCTATGTTTTCAAACTTGGCATTAAGCGTATATGTTTCGCCAGAGCCACTAATACCTGAATTGGCAACTTTAAGTGCAAGCATCGCAAACGCTAAAATGCCAAGTGCTACAAAAAAACCAACTAAAATTTCTAATTTCCGTGAATTCATTATCTATACCCTATTAGCTGGTAAACATTACAGCTGTCAAAATAAAGTCAAAACCTAAAACTGCTAATGACGAATGAACAACCGTTTCGGTGGTTGCTTTGCTGATCCCTTCAGAGGTCGGCACACAATCATATCCTTTATAAAGTGCAATCCAGGTCACCACTATGGCAAATACAAAACTCTTAATAATACCGTTTAGTATGTCTTGCTGAAACGATACTTGTGATTGCATGATTGACCAAAAGCTACCTGTATCAACTCCCAGCCAATCTACACCCACTAAGTGAGCGCCTATGATTGCTACGGCTGAAAATATTAAGGCAAGCAATGGCATGCTTATAAAGCCAGCCCAAAAGCGCGGTGCAATAATTCGTTTTAGCGGGTCGATTGCCATCATCTCAAGTGATGAAAGTTGCTCTGTTGCTTTCATTAAGCCAATTTCAGCAGTCAATGCGCTACCTGCGCGCCCTGCAAATAGTAATGCAGTAACAACTGGGCCCAACTCTCGCAATAAACTCAGTGCCACTAACGGCCCTAAACTATCCTCAGCGCCATAACCAACTAATACGGTGTAGCCTTGTAAAGCCAACACCATGCCGATAAACAAACCCGACACCATAATAATCAGCAAAGATTGCGAACCGACCATATAAAGTTGGCGAACAAGTAACGGTGTGCCTTTTTTAAAATTAGGAACATGCGCTAGCGCACTAAACAGCATATAAGCCGAACGGCCAAGAGCCGCAAAACGTCCTAGCGTTTTATGCCCTAGCTTTTGAAATAAATCCAACATTATGCTTTTTCTCCAAGCAGTTCATCTGCATAAGCTTGAGCCGGAAAATGAAATGGTACTGGACCATCCGACAAGCCTTTTAAAAACTGTTGAACTAAAGGAGATTCATGATTGCGCATTTCATCAGGAGTACCACAACCAATTACCCCTTGATCGGCGATAATTATAACGTGATCGGCAATACTCATTACCTCCGTCACATCGTGTGTCACAATTAAAGACGATAAACCCAATACCTCATTAAGCGATTTAATTAGCTTAACCAATACGCCCATCGAAATAGGATCTTGCCCTGCAAATGGTTCATCGTACATGATTAGCTCAGGATCAAGCGCTATAGAGCGCGCAAGTGCAGCACGCCTTGCCATACCACCCGATAACTCAGAGGGCATTAAATCTTTAGCGCCACGCAGTCCAACCGCTTGTAATTTCATTAATACAACTAATCGAATAAGGTCTTCACTTAGCTTTGTGTGCTCTCTTATAGGAAACGCAATATTGTCAAATACCGACATATCAGTAAACAACGCACCACTTTGAAAAAGCATGCTCATTTTAGTACGTGCTTCGTATAGCTCTTTGCGAGACATTTTAGGAATGCTGCCACCTTCAAATAAAATATCACCTGAATCTGGTTTAAGCTGACCACCAATTAAACGCAACATAGTGGTTTTGCCAATTCCGCTTGGCCCCATGATCGCAGTAATTTTACCTTTAGGAACGCTAAAACTCATATTTTTATATATGGTTCTATTGCCTCTCGAAAAGCTAACATCCTTGACTTCTACTATTGATTGCGACAAGTCGCTCTCCATAAAAATGTTCACTAGTGCACCTATTTTAAAGCTTTTTTGTCAAAGATGGAAAAAACAATTCGTAAGATTTTGTAATACACCCATGAAAAGGATTATAAGACTCGCTCAAAACAGCTTAACCCCGGCTTAAATTTTTAAATTAGCTGTTTAAAAGCAGCATTGTTACGTAGTTGACCTTACTCTTTTATTTATACTTTCATCTTGGCTTTTGTTACTATTCGCGCCATCCGTATTTTGTATAACTGGCTTAACACAATGGTTACCTCGTTTGTTATTTTAATTCTTGGTTTTGCAGCTCTTGTTTGGAGTGCAGACAGGTTTGTTTATGGCGCTGCGGCTCTTGCTAAAAACTTTGGTGTACCTACACTTATTGTTGGTTTAACCGTGGTAGCTATGGGCTCTTCAGCACCCGAAATGATGGTTTCAGCCTCTGCCGCTTTGGCTAATAAAACCGACACAGCAGTTGGTAATGCTGTTGGTTCTAATATTACAAACATTTTACTTGTGTTAGGTATCACAGCTTTATTTCGCCCTCTTTCAGTTTCATCAAGTACATTAAAACGTGAAATGCCATTAGTGATGCTCGTATCTTTAGCTACTTGGTATGTGTTCTCAGATAACTACTTTTCATTTAATGAAGGTGTTGCGCTTTTAGTTGGCTTTATTGTATTCATCGGTGGGCTAATTATTGTATCTATGCGTGCAAAAAACCAAGATGACCCATTTGTCTCAGAAGCCTGTGACGACGTACCTAGCAATGTACCTACAAAAAAAGCCGTATTTTGGTTGGTAGTCGGCATGATACTCCTACCTGTTAGCTCTCATTTTTTAATAGGTTCGGCTGTCGATATTGCTAAATACTTCGGCTTAAGCGACCTAGTAATTGGTTTAACGATTATTGCCATTGGTACTAGCTTGCCAGAACTTGCCGCTTCTATTGCAGGTGTACTTAAAAATGAAGATGATTTAGCACTAGGTAATATTGTTGGCTCAAACATATTTAATATTCTAGCGGTATTACCACTTGCCGGTATTATTAACCCTTCTGCCATTGACCCATCATTAGTAAGCCGAGACGTATTAATTATGATTGGCGCAACACTTGCCCTAATTATTATGTCATTGAACTTTAGAGGCACCCAACGTATCAATAGAGTAGAAGGCGGCTTATTGCTAATAGCGTTTTTGGGTTACCAAGGGTATATTTTTAGTCAAGTAGGGTAAATGATGGCAACGCTAAATTTTATTGAACAAGGCCTTCGCGTTTTAGATGTTGAGCGCCAAGCACTTAGTGATATTGCACAATATGTAGATGAAAATTTTCATAACGCGTGCCAATTAATGTACGACTGCGAAGGCCGTATTATTGTCATTGGTATGGGTAAATCAGGTCATATTGGCAATAAAATAGCGGCAACCCTTGCAAGCACTGGCAGTCCAGCATTTTTTGTTCACCCTGGTGAAGCAAGTCATGGTGATTTAGGGATGATCACTAAAAATGACGTGGTTATGCTTATTTCTAATTCAGGGGAGACCAGCGAAGTTTTAAATATCATTCCGGTTTTAAAACGACTTGGTGCCAAAATGATATCGATGACTGGCAATACGCAATCAACCATGGCGACCCTTGCTAATGTACATGTGTGTATTAAAGTAGAAAAAGAAGCCTGTTCATTGGGTCTAGCTCCTACATCAAGTACCACTGCAACGCTTGCGATGGGCGATGCCATGGCAGTTGCATTATTAGAAGCTCGCGGCTTTACTGCTGATGACTTCGCGTTATCTCACCCAGGTGGTAGTTTAGGCAAGCGCTTATTACTCACTTTAAAAGATGTTATGCACAGCGGCGTAAATACACCTATTATTAACGTTTCACAAACAGTTAAAGACGCCCTTATTGAAATGTCTGCTAAAGGTTTAGGCATGACAGCCATTGTTGATGAAAATCAGCAGCTCGTGGGACTATTTACTGATGGCGACTTACGCCGCATTTTAGAACAAAGAATAGATATTCATACAACTCAAATAGATGTTGTTATGACCAAGTCATGTACTACGGCTACGCAAGATATTTTAGCCGCTGAAGCGCTTAATATTATGGAACACAAACGTATAAATGGCTTAATCGTTGTCAATGAGCTAAATCAGCCTATTGGCGCATTGAACATGCAAGACCTATTAAAAGCAGGAGTGTTATAAATGCAATTTGAAGAACTCTATCAACCGCTGAGCGATGATGCAAAAGCACGCGCTAAAAAAGTAAAGCTACTTATATGCGATATTGATGGTGTATTTTCTGATGGCCGTATTTATCTTGGCAATCAAGGTGAAGAGCTAAAAGCGTTTAATACAAAAGATGGTTTTGGCATTAAAGCGCTTATAAACAGTGGCTTTGAAGTTGCTGTAATTACTGGTCGTCATTCACAAATAGTGCAACAACGTATGAGCAGCTTAACCGTACAGCATATTTATCAAGGCCAAGAAAATAAGCTCATTGCCTATCAAGAATTAAAAGACAAACTCAACCTTAGCGATGAACAAATTGCTTATATCGGTGATGATGGTCCTGACATGCCCGTTATGGAATTAGTCGGCTTTGCTGTTGCAGTAAATGATGCCCACCCACTTATTAAACGTTTATCACACTATGTAACGCAAATGCCTGGCGGCTTTGGTGCAGTAAGAGAGCTCACCGACTTGCTCATGCTTGAAAATGGTAAAGCATTGACTACACAAGGCACTAGTTCATGAATGCAGCGCGCATAATATTAAGCGTTTTATTCATTAGCTGTATGGTTTGGCTTTGGTACCCTTATTTTACACAAACTAATGTTGCACCTCAGGCTGAGCCTGAAGTTATTGCCAAGCCTGATTACATAGCCATTGAACTCAAACAAACAGCCTATGACGAGCAAGGTAAAATTAGCCACAAAGTAACTGCTGCTAAAATGGAGCTATACCAACAATTAGGTTTTACATTTTTTGAAAAACCCATTTTTACTTTATATAACGAAAAGCAAACGTGGCAAATAAATGCAGACGAAGCAACATTATACGAAGACAAACAATTAATTTTAGAAGGTAATGTGGTTGCCAAAAACTTAACCGATAACGCCATGATAGACAAAATCAATGCTGATAATATTCAGGTAGATATAAAGCTATTAACAATGCGCTCGGAGCAACCCGTTATCATTACTGGACCCAATTTAAAAATCACTGGTAAAGGCCTAGAAGCCGACTTAAAAACCGAAGTGATAAAACTAATTAACCATACGCGAACCATATATTATGACCAATAAAATATTAAAATCACTTATTATTCCTGCACTTATACTGGCGTTTAATAGTAATGCTGCAGAGCAAAACTCGCTACCGGCTGCAAATCAAATTTCAATAAGCGCCGATAAGCAAGAAGGCCAATTAAAAGCTAACGTGGGTATTTTTGAGAAAAACGTTGAGATTATTCATGGTAATCGCCGAATTACAGCAGACCGCTTAGAAGTACATAAACGCGATGAACTTGGCGATAATAAACAATTATTAATTGCTACAGGTAGCCCTGCGCACTTTGAAGAAAAGCAATCAGATGGCACGACTATGAGCGCCAGTGCTGACGAAGTACGTTATGATGTATCTAAGCGTTTTTTAACGCTTGTTGGTAATGCACAAGTATCGCAAGCGGGACAAAAAATAAATGCTAAAAGCATTACCTACGATATAGAGCAGCAGCTAATCAGTGCCGAAAAAGATGAAAACTCAACTGACCGCGTTCACACAATTTTAGTACCAATCGAGACTAAAAAAAGTAAAAAAAGCGACAAAGGTCAACCATGAGCACATTAAAAGCAGAGCTATTAGCAAAGAGCTATAAAGGCCGTGAAGTTGTAAAAAACGTCGGCCTTGAAGTCAAAGCTGGCAGTATTGTTGGCTTACTTGGCCCTAACGGCGCAGGTAAAACTACCACTTTTTATATGATAGTAGGACTTGTACCTAGCGACAAAGGTAAAATTTCTATCGATGATAACGATATTACTCTTTTACCTATGCATAGTCGTGCTAGATTAGGCATTGGCTACTTACCACAAGAGTCTTCAATATTCAGAAAGCTGACTGTTTATCAAAACTTAATGGCTATTTTAGAAACACGCAAAGAGCTAAATAAACAAGCCCGAGAAGACACGCTCGATAAATTATTAGATGAATTTAGCATACAACACATTCGTGATAGCCAAGGTATGGCATTATCGGGTGGCGAACGTCGCCGCGTGGAAATAGCACGTGCGCTGGCAGCCGATCCTAAATTTATATTATTGGATGAACCATTTGCAGGTGTTGACCCAATTTCGGTATTAGATATAAAGAAAATAATAGAACATCTCAAAAATCGTGGGATTGGTGTATTGATTACCGATCATAACGTAAGAGAAACCCTTGATGTTTGTGAAAAAGCCTACATTGTTTCTCATGGGGAGCTGATTGCATCAGGTACTCCAGAACACGTATTAAATGATAAAACAGTACGCGATGTTTACTTAGGCGAGCAATTTAGGCTGTAACATTTACGCCATGTCTTTAAGCATCTGCTAGTATTAATTATAACAACATAAAAGGATTGTTAGAGATACATGAGGCAATCACTACAGCTGCGCATGGGCCAGCAACTTACAATGACTCCACAGCTGCAACAAGCTATTCGTTTGTTGCAACTCAGTACATTGGATCTCCAGCAAGAAATACAAGAAGCTCTCGACAGCAACCCGCTATTAGAGGTTGAAGAACCAGACTATTCCGAAGACGCTGCAGGTAAAAACGAGCAAAAAGCAGATACAGATGACATAACTGTTAGCGCATCGGCCGACGATGTTCCAAGCGAATATGAACAAGATAGTGGTGAAGCACTTGCAAAAGACACGCTAAGTGACGACATGGCTATGGATGTTAGCTGGGATGAGTACATGAGTGCCGCCCCAGCAGCATCATCGGGTCCGATGCCTGAAGACGAATCAATATACCAAGGCGCCTCTACTGAAACGCTCCATGAGTATTTAATGTGGCAGTTACAACTAACGCCATTTAGCCCTACAGACGAAGCTATTGCTATTGCGATTGTAGAAGCCGTCGATGATTCAGGTATTTTAACACTAAGCTGCGAAGAGATTTTAGAAAGCTTTAATCAAGAAAACGAAGATGATAACGAAGTCGAACTTGATGAAATTGAAGCTGTATTAAAACGCATCCAACTGTTTGATCCTGTTGGTATTGCTGCACGTAGTTTACAAGAGTGTTTGTGTATTCAGCTTAACCAGTTTGATAAAGAAACACCTTACATTAATGAAACAAAAATGATTTTAACCGAGCATATTGATTTATTAGCTGCTCGTGACTATCGTACATTAATGAAGAAAACTAAGCTCAAAGAAGAAGAGCTTAAGGAAGTAATGACATTAATACATACTCTTAGCCCTAAACCTGCAGATACTATTGTAAGAGAAGAATCTGAGTATGTTATTCCTGATGTGTCAGTTAAAAAAATTAAAGGCCGCTGGGTTGTTGAGTTAAACCCAGACAGCATGCCTAAAATTCGTGTTAATAGCCAATACGCGGCAATGTCTCGCACTGTAAAATCCAGTGGTGACAGCCAGTTTATTCGCTCGCATTTACAAGAAGCTAAATGGTTTATTAAAAGCTTAGAAAGTAGAAACGACACACTATTAAAAGTAA
The DNA here is from genome assembly GCF_015864465.1 of Pseudoalteromonas sp. SWN29. NCBI lineage: Bacteria > Pseudomonadati > Pseudomonadota > Gammaproteobacteria > Alteromonadales > Pseudoalteromonadaceae > Pseudoalteromonas > Pseudoalteromonas sp. SWN29. Next base: position 15,299 of record NZ_JADYXE010000013.1, on the reverse strand, counting down.
CAAATTGTATTGTTAAGCAACAACAAGGCTTTTTTGAACACGGTCCTGAAGCCATGAAACCAATGGTTTTAAATGATGTTGCTGAAATGGTAGAAATGCACGAATCAACAATTTCGCGCGTAACAACCCAAAAGTATATGCACACACCCCGTGGTATATTTGAGCTTAAATATTTTTTCTCAAGCCATGTAAGCACCGAAAACGGTGGTGAATGTTCATCTACAGCAATCCGTGCGCTTATCCGAAAATTAATCGCAGCAGAAAACTCAGCAAAACCATTGAGTGATAGCAAAATAGCGGATATATTGGCTGAGCAAGGAATTAAAGTAGCGAGACGTACAATCGCAAAATACCGCGAATCTCTGGCTATTCCACCGTCAAATCAACGTAAAAGTTTGATTTAAGACGCAAAAAAAAGAGGGTAATGCTTATGCAACTAAACTTAACTGGTCGTCAGGTAGAATTAACCGATTCACTAAGAGACTATATTAATACCAAATTTGCGAAGCTAGAAAGACACTCTGATCATATTAATAATGTTCATGTCATTCTCGATGTAGAAAAATTAAATCAAAAAGCAGAAGCCACCATACACGTAAGCGGTGCTGAGCTATTTGCCTCTACAGAACATCAAGATATGTATGCCGCCATTGACTCGTTGATCGACAAGCTCGATCGACAAGTAATTAAACACAAAGAGAAGCTTGCTCGACACTAATATGATGAAATTAAGCTCACTTATATGCCAGGACTGCAGCAAAGCTGCGGTCCTTTTTAATAGCAAAAAAAGAATTTTAGAGTTCATTAGCGAACTTGCTCACGACAAACTTCCGTATTTACCGCAACAAGATATTCTTAATGCTTTAATGAGCAGAGAAAAATTGGGTAGTACAGGTATAGGGCGTGGCATTGCCATTCCTCATGGAAGAATGAGCGGTGCAGAAGAGCCTTTGGCTTTAGTACTCGTTAGCGAAACTCCAATAAATTTTGATGCAATCGATAATCGCCCTGTTGATATTTTCGTCGCACTCATCGTACCAGATGGCGATAACCAGCAGCACTTAAAGACTCTAGCAACCATTGCTGATAAACTAAACAACAAAGATTTTTGTAAACAGTTACGCAGTGCAAAATCAGATGCTGAGCTTTACCAAGTTATTGTCAATCAATCATAGTTTTATAAAGGGTGTTAAATGGAGTTAATTATCATAAGCGGCCGTTCTGGTTCTGGAAAGTCGGTTGCTTTACGCGTTGTAGAAGATTTAGGTTATTATTGCGTAGATAATATTCCAGTTAACTTGCTTCCTTCATTAGTTCGCAGTGTGTCTGATAGCTATGATAAAATTGCTGTTAGCATTGATGTGCGTAACATCCCTAAACAACAAGATGAATTTAACGATATTCTTGAATACTTGCCTGGCTTTGCAAAACCTACGTTATTTTATTTAGATAGCGACGACCAAACATTGATCAAACGTTTTTCTGAAACTCGTAGATTACACCCACTATCAATTGACTCGTTGCCTCTTGATTTAGCCATCAAAAAAGAAAAAGAATTACTTGATGTATTAATCACCCGCGCCGACTTTATGATAGATACAACTGATTTGAGTGTTCATCAACTTGCTGAATCTATTCGTGAAAAGATTTTAGGTAAAAAAGATAAGCAACTGATTGTCACATTTGAATCGTTTGGTTTTAAATACGGTATACCAAAAGAAGCAGATTACGTATTTGATGCACGCTTTTTACCAAATCCACATTGGGAACCTGAATTAAAACCTTTAAATGGGTTAGATCAACCCGTTAAAGATTATTTGGCCAATCACAGCATAGTGCAAAAATTCACATGGCAAATTCAGACATTTGTACAAACATGGTTACCGCACTTAGAGCGAAATAACCGCAGTTATTTAACCATTGCTATTGGGTGTACAGGCGGACAACATCGCTCTGTATATTTAGCGCAAACTATCGGTGAAAGTTTTGCAATGACACATCCCAATGTTAAAATTCGCCATCGCGAACAAGAAAAATAATATAGCTGAATAATCACCTGTTCAGCTTAGGTAGAGTAAGTTATGCATTGTGAAGACACTTTTTTAATAAAAAACAAATTAGGATTGCACGCCAGAGCAGCCACCGTGCTTGCCCAATTAGCAGTGCAGTTTGATGCGACAATTACATTATTTCAAGATGACAAAGAAGCTGCAGGCGATAGCGTACTTGCATTAATGTTACTTGAAAGTAGCCAAGGCAAAGAAGTAAAAGTTGTATGTAAAGGCCCCGATTCTGAGCAAGCTTTACATGCTGTTGGAGAATTAATAGCACAACGTTTTAATGAACAAGAATAAACAGTTATAAAAATAATGCTCGCATTACTAATGCCCCAACTAAAACAGATATATAAAATAAATACGGTTAGTGACGCCAGTTAACTCACCTCTCCCCATAAAGTAATATAAAAATTTATAAAGGACGCCAATGCCTGAAGCTTTTGAACAAGATTACCCACTACAGCAACTAAAACAGGTGACTAAGTCACTCAATAGTGGTCAATTTGTTCAAGTTAGGCGCATGCTCGCAAAAACAGCTCCTTGTGATACCGCATTATTATTAGAATCATCACCACATAAAATTCGCCGACTCCTTTGGCAGTTGGTTGATCCTGATGTGCAAGGCGATGTTCTTGAAGAACTCTCAGAAGATGTACGTTTAGGCATTATTGCCCAAATGGAACCTAAGCACATTGCAGCCGCAACCGAAGATATGGGCCATGATGACTTAGGTGAAGTATTACGTAGCCTGCCTGACACCGTTTACAAAGACGTTGTTAGCGCGATGGACATTCAAGACCGTGAACGTGCAACACAAGCACTTTCGTATCAAGAGCGTTCTGCTGGCGCGCTCATGAACACCGATACGGTGACCATTCGCCCTGACGTTACGCTTGATGTTGTACTTCGATATATTAGGCTACGTGGCGAGTTACCAGAAGGTACCGATGACTTATATGTTGTTGATAAGCATAACTGCTTTATAGGCGCTTTATCACTCAGTACATTATTAACTAATCCACCAGAAAAGATTGTTCGCGATTTAATGGATGAAGATTGTGAGTCTATCCCAATCTCAATGGATGAAAGTGAAGTAGCTCAATTATTTGAGCGTCATAATTGGATATCGGCCCCCGTCGTTGATGATAACGATCAGCTCCTTGGTCGTGTCACTATCGATGACATCGTTGACGTAATTCGAGAAGATGCTGAGCATAGTTTATTAGGCTTAGCCGGTCTTGATGATGAAGAAGATACTTTTGCTCCCGTACTAAAAAGCTCTAAAAAACGCTCAGTTTGGTTAGGTGTTAACTTGCTGACTGCACTTGCAGCTGCTTTTGTAGCTAGCTTTTTTGAAGGTACTTTAGATGTGCTCCCTATTTTGGCTGTACTTAACGGTATTGTCCCTTCTATGGGTGGTGTTGCTGGTAGCCAATCGTTAACGCTTGTTATCCGTGGTATTGCAGTAGGTCATATAAATCAAACAAACCAACGTTTCTTGATGATGAAAGAGCTTGCCATTGGCGCACTAAACGGCGTTTTATGGTCGCTGTTAATTGCAGGTGTTATTGCCCTATGGCAATGGGACTTTATGCTTGGTGGTGTACTCGCCTTCGCTATGTTTATGAATTTAGTTGTAGCGGGAGTTGCTGGTGCAAGTATTCCAATAATTCTTAAAAGAATGAATATAGATCCTGCGCTTGCAGGTAGTGTAGTACTGACTACAGTGACAGACATTGTAGGTATATTCGCCTTTTTAGGTACTGCTACCTGGTTGCTGGTGTAAATTAGAAACTTTTGCAAATAACTAAAGTAAAAAACACTTAGGGTAAAGCTGCAACTATGAAAACGGATACCAAAAATAAAAAAGACACACCTAAAAAAACGCCAAAACAAAAAGGCCTATCAATATTAAAAAGTGTGTTGATATATGGCTCTATATTTTTCGTTATTTACACTGCTGTTAATTGGTGGCGACAACCTGTAATGCCAGCTAATCCGCAATTGCAATTGCAATTAACAGATTATAAAGGGCAAAACATTGATTTAGCAGCAATGAGCCATGATAAACCAACACTTGTCTATTTTTGGGGAACTTGGTGTCCTATTTGTAGTATTACCTCCCCTGCCATAAACGAACTCTCCGCAGAAAATAATTATCCCGTAGTCACCATCGCAATAAAGTCAGATTCAGCTCAAGAACTACATAATTATTTAAATGAGCATGGCTACAGTTTCACCACTGTCAACGATCAACACGGTGAGATATTTACCGATTGGCAAGGACAAGTCACGCCATCCTATATAATCTTAAAAAATAATAAAATGACGCAAGGGCTAACAGGCATTCAGCCGCTATGGTCACTTAAGTTGCGTTTGTGGTTATCATCAACGTTTTAAGAAAAAACTAACTGTAAGTATATAGGCACTAAATACGTGCTATCTCAAGAGGGGTTTCTAAAAGCTCGCTCTTTATCACCTACAATAATATAGATAATAAAGAGCAAGGTTTACTTAATTTACGCATTAAAAGGGTTTAAAAAACCTTAGCGTAATTAAACTAATCTACTAGGGCGTGTTGATCTTTGTGGATTGAAATTTGTTCAATCTAGGGGCGATTAAATCGCGGCGCGAGGTTTGTAACCTAGTGGGCTAAGTAAAAACCGAGCAACAAAGAGTTAATCGTCCCTAGAAAGAACCCAAAGGGCAGCGCATGTTTGGTATTTATGCTGCGTTATCGCCTATTCATGGGGAATAACCACACTACATAGGCTCCGCCTTGCCTAAAAACCAAACATACTGCTGCAAATTAACCCACCAAAGATCAACACGCCCTAGTTATTATTAGATTGAATCACTAACGTGTACTTTGACGATTACCGCCTACTTTTGGTTTAGTGTTTGCCTTTTTAAATTGGCTAAAACCAGTATGTCGCGTTAGTGCAGGACGTCCGCCTTTACTGCCACCTTTACCTGCTTTTTCATCACGCCCTTCCTCAGGCACTAAACAGTTAGGCCCTTTACCAATTAAATTAGCTTTACCCATTTTACGTAGAGCTTCACGTATCATTGGCCAACCAGCTGCATCGTGGTAGCGTAAAATAGCTTTATGTAATCTACGTTGGCGCGCACCTTTAGGTACTGGAACAACTTCCGTATTATTTTTAATATTACGTAAAGAGTTCATTTCTGTGTGGTAAATAGTCGTCGCATTAGCCATCGGTGATGGGTAAAAATTTTGCACCTGATCCAGCTTAAAGTCGTTTGATTTAAGCCATAAAGCCATGTTTACCATGTCTTCATCTTTTGTCCCTGGATGAGCCGAGATAAAGTAAGGGATCAAATACTGCTTTTTACCGGCTTCTTTAGAGTACTTATCAAATAATTCTTTAAATTGATCGTACGCGCCCATACCTGGTTTCATCATTTTTGATAATGGACCGTCCTCTGTATGCTCTGGCGCTATTTTTAAGTAGCCGCCCACATGATGGGTTACTAATTCTTTAACGTAACGCGGGTCGCGTACAGCTAAGTCGTAACGAACACCAGAAGCAATCAATACCTTTTTAATACCTTTAACTTCACGTGCTTTTTTATACAAGTCTATTGTTGGTGTATGGTCTGTATCCATGTGCTTACAAATTTCAGGATACACACATGATAAACGCCTACAGGTACTCTCTGCCTTTTTGCTCGTACAACGCAGTTTATACATGTTAGCCGTTGGACCACCTAAATCAGAAATAACACCAGTAAAGCCCGGTACTTTATCTCTAATCTGTTCAATTTCTTCAATAATTGATTCTTGCGAACGGCTTTGAATAATACGCCCTTCATGCTCCGTAATTGAGCAAAACGAACAACCACCAAAACAACCGCGCATAATATTAACCGACGTTTTTATCATGTCATAAGCAGGTATTTTAGAGTCGCCGTAACTTGGGTGAGGAATACGCTGATACGGTAAACCAAACACAGCATCCATCTCATGTGTTTCTAGTGGGTATGCTGGCGGGTTTACCCAAATAGAACGATCGCCGTGTCGCTGAAACAGCGCTCTTGCACAACCAGGGTTTGTTTCTTGATGTAGAATACGTGAAGCATGGGCGTATAAAGGTTTGTTAACACTTACTTGTTCATAAGCAGGTAACTTAACATAGGTTTTTTCCCACGGCTTAGGACGCGCAGGCTGAACCATAATTGGTTTTGCAGCTTCCGCTTTTAAATCAATACCCGCTTGTTTAAACTCTGATTTACTACAGCCAACATCATCAGCGCCGTATGGATTTGGAATAGGATCAATTTTACCAATTTTATCAATAGCGGTAGAGTCGCTACCACGCCAACCCGGTAAAGGCTCTTTTCGAATAACAGCTGTGCCGCGAATATCTTGAATAGTATCCATTGTTTCGCCTGCGGCAATGCGGTGTGCAACTTCAACTAACGGGCGCTCTGCGTTACCGTAAATTAAAATGTCAGCTTTTGCATCAAACAAAATACTACGACGTACTTTTTCTTGCCAGTAATCATAATGAGCAATACGACGAAGGCTAGCTTCAATACCACCAATAACAATCGGTATTCCTTTGTAGGCTTCACGGCATTTTTGTGAGTAGATCATTACGGCGCGATCTGGGCGTTTACCGCCTACGTTATCTGGCGTGTAAGCATCATCGTGGCGCATACGCTTTTCAGCTGTATAGCGATTGATCATCGAATCCATGTTACCGGCTGTTACACCAAAAAATAAATTTGGCCTGCCGAGTTCCATAAATGCGTCTTTAGAATCCCATGCAGGCTGGGCAATAATACCCACTCTAAAACCCTGCGCTTCAAGTACACGGCCAATTACAGCCATACCAAAACTAGGATGATCGACGTACGCGTCGCCACTAATTATTATTATGTCGCAGCTATCCCAGCCAAGTGCATCCATTTCTTCACGTGTAGTTGGTAAAAATGGCGCGGTGCCATAACATTCAGCCCAGTACTTAGGGTATGAAAATAAGGCGCGCTTAGCTTTGAGAGTGCTCATAATTGTGGCCGTAGAATAACAAAAGGCGCGAATTATACCCTACTAAATTGTTTATATATACAAAGTAGTCAAAGCATATTGCGCCTTAAATTCTAAATCGTTCATTATCTTAAATAATAATAAGTTAATCTTTTTTAGCGTTTATTTATAAGTTCGATTTTTAAAATAAGTATGCATACATAAAACACTCTCCACTTCCCCAAGTCTTTAAGCAATTTTACTGATTCTATGCTTCAACATCTTATTGGTTCATTTTACAAAACCAAGAAATGTAGAATCAAAACTTTCAACAAGTGTATTTATTTTATAGCTTCATTAAAAATATAGCTCTAACGGTATTCATGCAACTAAGTAACAATTAATAAATTATTTTTGGTTTATAATCTAATTCATACTATAGTCCATTAATAAAAGTTGTTGTATTTCAGCTCAAAAAACGAATAAAGGTGTGCTTATTAAGCTATTAAAAATATTAATTAAAGGCGTACTGTTATTACTATTAGTACTCGTACTGATAGGACTGATACTCCCTCAAAGTTATAGTGTGAATAAAACAATTGAAATCAATGCAAATATAGAAGTAGTAAAGCCGCTTGTCACCGACTTTAGTCAATGGCAAAAATGGTCTCCGTGGGAAAAGGTAGACTCCAGCATACGCTTTACTCTAGGCGAACCTAGTTCTGGCTTAGGGGCTCATCAGTCTTGGAAAGGGAAATGGGGTTATGGTGAAATGATCATAACGTCGATAAGTCAAAATAAGGTCAGCTTTAACATACTTTTAAATGCTGAACATATTATCAGAGGAACATTTAATTTTAGTGAGCAAAACGGTATTGTTACTTTAATATGTAATATTGAAGGGCAAACAACCGCTCCTTTGATATCTGGCTACACCGCAATTTTGAGCGAGTATGTGCTGCGTAATACAGTTTCGCTGGGATTAAATAACCTTCAAACCGTTGCACAACTTAGTGATCCACAAAGGATAATGCAAAGTCATGACAGTCAAAACAGCACAAGCGAGAATTAACCTTGCCAACATCATTGAATCCTTACTTGGCTATCCTATAACTAAAGTAGGAAGTAACGGCGTGCTACCTACTAACGAGCAAAGTTACGATATTAAAGGCCAAATTAAACCGCTTTATCATATCAACAGTGAAAACTCTGTTTTAGCTCGCGCCCAAAAGCGCCAAGATTTGCTACTAATAAAACAGCAACAAAATATAGAGTCAATTTTAGCAATGGCTATGGGGTTTTGCCCTGATGTAGCAAGTAGTAAACAACCTGATGTAGATTGGGTAGAGCATTTTATAGCGCTGTGTGAAGATACTTCAAATGAGTCAATGCAAACTTTATGGGCTAAAATTTTAACGGGAGAAACGCTTAACCCGGGGACGTTTTCAATTAAAAGCCTGCAAACGTTAAAGCACATGACACAGCGAGAAGCGGACTCTTTACAAAAGTGTGTTTCGCTTTCAGGTTACAACGAAAAAGACGATAGTCACTTCATTTTACTCGGCTTTTATAAAAAACCATCTTTGTTCGATTTACTACGAAAAGGCAATAAAGTATCTCTAAATTTAGGAAAAACAGGTATTAGCTTTCCTGATATTTTAACGCTCATGGATCTTAATTTACTGTATAGAAAAGAGATTGAATCTGCAGTGCTTAAAGCAGGGCAAGAACTTACGCTTTCATTTTTATCGCAAAAAGTAACGTTAAAAGCAAAGAGTAGCGATTTGGTATTAAGCTATTACAAATTTACTCAAACAGGTGATGAGCTATCTAAACTTATTAACTTCCCAGTAAATAAGGTCTATAAGCAACTGATTAATAATGCGTTGGAAGGAGAGTTTGATTTAGCGTGGCACGCTATAAAATAATATGCCACGCTTTGTTCAATTAGAGGTAACTAATTAAAAATGAACCTGAATACCCGCAAATGGGCCAGATGCATCAATATCAGTAGTAATATCATCTACATCATCAAGTTCTAATATCATAGAGCGGTAACCTGCTTTAATTGCAACATCTACCGCTAAATTATCAATAAGTTCATACGCTACGCCGACTTGATAATCTTGTACTTTGCTATCGTCAATAGCCAAAAAGCTACCTTCAAAAAATACACTTAAACCAGTAAACGGTAAGCCTGCTTCAGCACGGCCATATGCAAGAGGAACAAAACCAGAGAAGTCTTTGGTTTCGGTAAAGTCAGTGCCACCATTTTGGGTAGTGCCACTTACAACAATATCACCATCAAATTGTTTAACGTTTAAACCTAAGTCAATCGAGATTAAATCGTTATCGAAAATCTCGTAGTAAAAGATGTAATCAATATGCGTTAAATCACTAACTGTATTTACAGTAGAACCCACAACATAATCAGAGCCATTAAAGCTAAATGTATCTGTAAGCTGTGCAGAACCATTTAGCTCAAGCTCTGTATACTTTAGTTTAATGTTTGGAACTAGTGGCACTGGGTGCTCAAGTGCCGCGTAGTAACTTACAAAAGTCTCATCCTCAAAATCAAAATCTTGAGATGATTTATCTTTATAAGAAAATTGACCATCGTTATCTGACTTCCACCCATCAACACCTACGTATAAACCTAGTAGAGTGTCAGCTTGCGCTGCGGGTGCTAAACATGCCATTGAAAGGGCTGCTGCTAAACAATACTTTTTCATTTTTTATCCTTGAGCTAATAGCTCGCTAAGTTCGATTAAAGCCGCATTGGCTCTAGAAATATAATTTGCCATAACTAAAGAATGGTTAGCCACATAGCCAAAACCATTCCCGTTTAAAATAAGTGGGCTCCACACTGTTTCTTGGGTTGCCTCAAGCTCACGTATAATTTGCTGAACACTTACACGTGCATTTTTCTTTTCAAGCACATCATTAAAGTCATACTCTATCGCTTGTAAAAAATGCAGTAACGCCCAAGTAGCGCCGCGCGATTCGTAAAACACATCGTCAATTTCTAACCACGGTGTTCTTACTTGCTGCTGTAACGGCGCAAGAGTTGCTTGTTTATTAGATGAGTTACCCGCTAAATCGGTATTCACTTTTTCTTGGCCTACACTGGCACTTAAACGCTGGCTTAAGCTACCCAAACGTTTTTCAGCTTCTTTAAGCCAACTACGTAAGTTATCTGCTCGTGCGTAAAACTGGCTATCGCGTTCATGTTCATTAGCAATTTGTCCACGATATACCATTAAATAATCAATACCTTTTTGGTACTCACCTTCAGCGCTTGGCCACGCCCATGCTTCAGAGCTTATATTAAACTGTGGCTGTGCCTTTTTAAGTGCTTCATGCTCAGTTGATTGTGATTGCGAACGACTAAAATCTTTACGCATAGAAAGCGATAAATCACGCACCATTTCAAGTGCGCCATATTCCCACGCTGGCATATCATCCATAATAATACTTGGCGGTATCACATCATTTGATAAGTAGCCACCTGGTTTATCAAGCAAAGTGCTAGCAACTGTAATAAGCGTTGATGTAGTTACATAACCCGTTACTATTTTTTCATTATGAAGCTGCGCTTGCTCTTTCGCGTTTGCAACAACATCGAAACGTGCAGGCTCTGTGCTCCAATAAACAGCAATTGCGTAAAATATAATAAGCAGTAAAACAACTATTCCTGCTATTTTTCCTTTGTGTTGCGACATGTGTACTCCTAGTGATGAGCGTGTTGAGTAGATGGTTTTGACTGCGTAGCTTGCGCTTCAAGCGATACGACTTGAGCATTAGTGAACAAGCGATTACCGTCACTAAAATATAGCGTGAGTTTGCGTTCTTGCCCTACTTTTAATGGCTCTTGTGGTTCAAATACCATTAAATGATAACCGCCAGGTTGAAAACTGACACTTTCGTGCGCTTTAATTTCAACTGATTCAACTTGTTGCATTTTCATCATGCCGTCTACATGTGAATGCTCGTGTATTTCAACACGGCCTAAGCCATCAATAGTTGCCTTAGTTAAAGTTGCTGCGGCTCCACTGTGATTTATTAGCGTTAAATAACCTACAGTTGAAGTACTGCCAGGTAAAAACTCTCTAATTTGCGCGTTAGTTACTTCGAGCACAGCCACATCAGAACCATGATCGTGCCCTGAGTGCGCCGCCAACGATGACGAAAAAAAACTAAATATTAATGCAGAAGCCATCGAAAAACATAGTTTCGTCATCATTCTTATCCTTATAAAAACTTTAAATTACAGGCTAAATTTAACATAGTTAACCTATAATAGTCAGTCAAATTAAGGATTAAGAGGCTACTTTTTTGTTATCGGCAACAAGCCAACACAACACTGCAACAAATAGTAACGGCCATGCAATCATTATAGATCCGAATAAAAGCGCTAAAACAGTCCCTGCTAATGCCACAACACCCGCTCCAACTAATCCCATAGTAATTAAAGCCACTACCGCAACCACAGCAACAATTGCGGCCAAAGCACCTACAAGCTCGAGCCCTGCCCAGCTAATATCAGCAATCCATAACGGCAACTGCCAAGAATCAATCTGCACAAACGTTATTAAATCAGTAAACAGTAATAAATAGATAATTACGCAGACAGCTAAGGCTTTCATGGTGATACTCCTTAATATACTTTGTCTTCAAGACAGCAATGCGCTATAAAATAACCAAGTGCAATTGCAAACGGAAAACTCAAAAATAATAAAATAGTAACTACACGTGTTGCCCATACAGGAAAATCCAATCGATGAGCTAAACCACTACAAACACCCGATATTTTTTTATTCAGAGTATCTTTATACCAACCTCGTTGACGATTAAAGCTATTCATAATATTCCCCTTAAGCAGTCTGTTTTAAATCAGTTTTTAAACTTGTTTTTAACTGGGCTAACTCAGCATCTATTTTTTCATTTTTAACTAAAGTTTCAATTTGTGAAGCCGTCGTATTTGCAGAGTCAGTTAACTCATATGCTTCTATTTGCGCTTCAATACTTTCTACACGCTGCTCTACCTGATCAAATCGAGATAGTGCATGAGCTACTTTATCGCTTTGTAATTGTGTACTGATTCGCCCTCTAGCAATAACAACATTATGACGCTGCATCAATTGAGCTTGCTTAGTTTTAGCCATAGTCATTTTTTGCTGTAAGCGCTCGCAATCAGCTTTAATTTTTGCGATAGACTCTTGCAAAGTTTCTAATTGCGTTTGCCTATTTACAATGCTTTCGCTAACACGTTGCTTTTCAAGTAAGGCAGACTTAGCAAGGTCATCATTGCCTTTTTTAATCGCATGCTCTGCTTTAGTTTGCCAAGCTGCTAATTCTATTTTTTTAGTATCAATTTGACGATTAATTATTTTTTCTTCACACAATAAAGCGGCAGCTGTAGTACGACACTTATTTAATGCATCTTGCATGTCGGTAAGCATTAGGTTTAAAAGCTTTTCAGGGTCTTCTGCTTTATCAAGCATGGCGACAATGTTTGATTGAATAACATCATTTACGCGGTTAAATATTCCCATGGTATTCTCCTGTTAATTTTTAATTGATTACAACAAGAGGATTCCAAGAGTTGTGCCAAGTCCATAAAAACTAAAATAAACTATTTTATATCAATGAGATGAATTAAAAACACTTAAGAACTTAGTGACTTCCAGCTGAACATAATAGAGTGTAATTGGCCAATAAATTATGCTTTTGACTAATTTTTAGGATCAAAAAAGCCACTCGAAAGTTAACACCGATCAGTTAAGGTATTTTTGATCGGTTGACCGATCTTTTGGTTGCTTCACAATACCCTTATCATCTTTTGATTATGAGGGTATTTTTATGCTTAGTCATTGGTTACTTGATACGGATATATTCGCCACTCCTGACTCTTTATCTACATTTCAGAAACATATCCCTCTTGAGTGGATTTCTAATGTGCTCGAGCAGACCGATAAAGCAAGTATTCGCAAACGTAAGTTACCTGCTGAGCTTGTCGTCTGGCTTATCATTGCAATGGGTCTTTTTCGCGACCGCTCTATTAGTGACGTTGTTGAGAAGTTAGATTTAACACTCACTGATACCCTGGGCGATACGGTTGCTCCAAGTGCTATTCCTCAAGCGAGACAGCGCCTCAGTAGCGACCCCATCCAAGCCTTATTTCACCTATGTGCAGCCCATTGGGTCAACAACAACCGAAAAGTGATCCACTCCACCATTTGAATAATGATCCACTATTTATTAAGGTTTTCCATTAACCCTGCTTGTTTCTTTTCTTTGATTCTATAACTTTCCCCCTTAATTTGAACAATGTGTGAGTGATGTAAAATTCTATCTAACATCGCTGATGTTAACGCTGTATCATTCGCAAAAATGCTTCCCCATTGTCCAAATGGGAGATTACTTGTGAGTATTATTGCTCCTTTTTCATAACGCTTTGCAATGACGTCAAACAATAACTTGGATTCTTGAGCACTAAACGGTAAATAACCTATTTCATCAATTATTAGTAGCCTGGGTGCCAAAACTGACCGCTGCATCACTTGTTTATACTTATCTTGTCGTTGAGCGGTGGTTAATTGTAATATTAAATCAGACGCGCTAATAAAGCGGGTTTTCAAGCCTGCTTGTACTGCCTTGTAACCTAGTGCACTAGCAATATGTGTTTTGCCTACACCAGATGGCCCGAGCAGAACGATGTTTTCTTTTCGTTCAATAAACGAGAGTGTAGCAAGCTCGTTAACCTGTTTTTTGGGCACACCAGTGGCAAACGTAAAATCAAACTCCTCGAGCGATTTTAATGACGGAAACCCAGCCATACGTGTAAACATAACCTGTTTACGTTGATGCCGGTGCTTCTGCTCGCTTTGCAGTATGCGTTCTAGAAACTGTAAATAATCCCATTCTTCTTTTGCTGCTTGCTGCGCTAGCGCTGTTGCGTTCGTTTCAACACCAGCGAGTTGAAGCTCCTCTGTTAGCTCATGCAAACGTGCTAATTGTAAGTTCATAAAGCCTCCGAAAACTGCGCGTAAATGTTTAAATCATGATGTAACGGTTGAGTCTCGAAGGACATATCAAATAAAGGCATGCTCACTTCTGCCGGCTGTGGTGGTGCAACAGGTTGGAGCGGGGGTAAAGATTGCAGGTATGTTTGCTCTTCTTTTAATCTATCTGCAGGTTTTACTTTTATTGTGTCGTGAATGCGCTGGTTAGCAACCGTATTTAACCAGTTAATGACTTCAACATTGGCAGTTTCAACGTCCAAAGTAAGTTCAAGGGCGGATAATTTAGTGGCCAATGGCTGATAAAAGTTATCGCGCACATAGCGTACCATTCGCTCTACTTTACCTTTTGTTTGCGGGCGGTAGGGTTTACATAGCTTTGGAATGAATCCCATTTCTTTACTAAATTGGTAAAAATGCTGATTAAAGCGGTGCTTACCCTCACCGTAAGCATCACGCTCTATAACAACGGTTTTCATATTGTCATACCATATTTGCTGTGGAATGCCTTGAAAATACTCAAAGGCTTGGCGATGACATGCTTCGAGCGTTTCATAGCGCATGTTGTCAGTAATCGCGACAAACAATGCACGGCTATAGCCTAAAACAGCGACAAAGGCATGCAGAGGTGACTTTCCTCCGCGCATTTGCCCCCAATCAACTTGCATTTGTTTACCTGCTTCGGTTTCAAAGCGAATAATGGGTTGGGGTTCAACGCTACCTCGATATTGATGCAGGTATTGACGTAGTAACGATATTTCTCCGGTATAGCCTTGCTCTTTAATTTCTCTCAGTAAAACAACGGCTGATAAGTGTATTGGAGCAGCTTTAGCTAACCGAGAATGCAAATACGGTTTAAAGGCCTCTAATTTTGAAATACCCGTTTTACGAGTAGCATAATGCGGCTCGTCAAAATCACCTTGAAGGTATTTTTTAACGGTGTTACGCGATATGCCTAACTGTTTAGCAGTGGCTCGTTGAGACATGCCTTGCATGGCTAAGACTTTTATTTTCATGAACTCTTCTTTTGAAATCATGGTGCTTACCGAAAAGCACCAGTGTTAAGTTAACTGGATCAGATTTCAATTGTTGAAGTGGATCATTTTTGCATTGCTGGTAACACATTGGACACAAGAAGAAGATGCTGATGATACGTGGTATGGACTCCGGTTATTTTCTGTCGATGGAACGCAATTTCGTGCACCTGATACACCGGCTCTAGCTGAG
>NZ_JADYXE010000118.1:0-1238 GCF_015864465.1 Pseudoalteromonas sp. SWN29 | reverse complement strand
TTAAAGAACGATGAAGCATAATAGAGCTACCGTCCTGAATTAAAATATTATCAAACTTGAACAAATCTTTTTTCGTGCCTAAATTCGGATAATAAGTGCAATTTCTCAGATTAGATGGCCAGCTGTTATAATTCGGCCATTTTCTCGCCAAAGGAAATTGCTTTAATGAAATATAAACAGCTGACACAAGAAGAAAGATACCAGATTTACGCGTTAATAAAAGCAGGAAATAACCAAAAACAGATAGCTGATGAACTAACTCGTTCACCGTCATCTATCTCTAGAGAGTTAAAACGCAATAAAGGGCTTAAAGGCTATCGACCTAACCAAGCCAATAATTTTGCAGAGCAAAGACGCAAGTCATCTTTCAAAGCAATTAAGTTAACAGATGATGTTACTGACTGGATTAATAAATTGTTGGTTGACGGACTTTCGCCAGAGCAGGTGGCAGGCCGCTTAGCTTTAGAGAAAAAGGTCGTTTTGCATCATGAAACGATTTATCAATATATTTACAGAGACAAGGCTCGTGGTGGTGAACTACATAAGACACTCACTCGTGTATGTAAAAAGTATAAGAAACGCTATGGAAGCTACGATAAACGTGGACAGATAGTTAATCGAGTCAGTATTGATGAACGCCCAAGTATTGTGGATTCAAAGTCTAGGATTGGTGATTGGGAGGGCGATACAGTGATAGGCAAAGGGCGTAAAAATGCCCTTGTCACAATGGTTGAACGTAAAACGTTATATACAGTCGTTCACAGAATTGAAAGCAAGCATGCGAAAATAACAGCCGATGCGCTGATCAAGTGTATGACACCATATAAAGGTAAGGTTATTACCGTGACTTTAGATAATGGAAAAGAGTTTGCTTACCATGAGCATGTTGCACAAAAATTAGAAGCTGATGTGTATTTTGCTCACCCATATTCATCATGGGAGCGGGGCATAAATGAGAATACCAACGGCTTACTTAGACGCTTCTTCCCCAAGGGAACTGACTTTATGGCGCTAAGTGAAGCAGAAATACAGGCGGCAGTTGATAAGCTCAACCATCGGCCAAGAAAAACAAGAGGGTATAAAACCCCTCATGAATTATTTACGGGGCAATCAGAAGTTCTGGTGGCTGCATAATGATTGCACTTAATACTTGAATTCAAGGTGTACTTAAGCGCATCATTTATCCAACAATTAAAAACTCTATTTGTTACCTCTCGCATCAGTTCAGCTAGTTCAGG
>NZ_JADYXE010000117.1:0-1246 GCF_015864465.1 Pseudoalteromonas sp. SWN29 | reverse complement strand
ATGGCAAAAGAAAAGTTTGAACGCGTAAAACCGCACGTAAACGTTGGTACAATCGGCCACGTTGACCACGGTAAAACTACACTAACTGCAGCAATCACTAACGTACTTGCAAAAGTATACGGCGGTGTTGCTAAAGATTTCGCATCAATCGACAACGCTCCAGAAGAGCGCGAACGTGGTATCACTATTTCAACGTCTCACGTTGAATACGATACTCCTTCACGTCACTACGCACACGTAGATTGTCCTGGTCACGCCGATTATGTTAAAAACATGATCACTGGTGCTGCTCAAATGGACGGCGCGATCTTAGTAGTTGCTGCGACTGATGGCCCTATGCCACAAACGCGTGAGCACATCCTTCTTTCTCGTCAAGTTGGCGTTCCTTACATCATCGTGTTCATGAACAAATGTGACATGGTAGATGACGAAGAGCTACTTGAACTAGTAGAAATGGAAGTTCGTGAACTTCTTTCAGAATACGATTTCCCAGGTGATGACTTACCTCTAATCGCGGGTTCTGCGCTTAAAGCGTTAGAAGGCGAGAAAGAGTGGGAAGATAAGATTGTTGAGCTTGCAAACGCACTTGACACTTACATCCCAGAGCCAGAGCGTGACATCGATAAGCCTTTCATCATGCCTATCGAAGACGTTTTCTCAATCCAGGGTCGTGGTACTGTTGTAACTGGTCGTGTTGAAGCTGGTATCATCCGCATCAATGACGAAGTAGAAATTGTTGGTATCAATGATACAACTCGTTCTACTTGTACTGGTGTTGAAATGTTCCGTAAGCTTCTAGACGAAGGTCGTGCTGGCGAAAACATCGGCGCACTTCTACGTGGTACTAAGCGTGAAGACGTTGAACGTGGTCAAGTACTAGCTAAGCCTGGTTCAATCAACCCACATACTACATTCACTTCAGAAGTATACGTACTTTCGAAAGATGAAGGTGGTCGTCATACTCCATTCTTCAAAGGTTACCGTCCACAGTTCTACTTCCGTACAACTGACGTAACTGGTGACGTACAGTTACCAGATGGCGTAGAAATGGTAATGCCTGGTGATAACATCAAGATGACAGTAACTCTAATCGCACCAATCGCGATGGATGAAGGTCTTCGTTTTGCTATCCGTGAAGGTGGTCGTACTGTAGGTGCTGGTGTTGTAGCAACTATCGTAGCGTAATTATTAGCCTAGCTAATTGTTACCAAAAAGCCCGAGCTTAGTCTCGGGTTTTTTAATGCCT
>NZ_JADYXE010000116.1:0-1251 GCF_015864465.1 Pseudoalteromonas sp. SWN29 | reverse complement strand
TAACAGTTGTTCACAACTTGGCGAATCAGGCTGCTCATTGGTGAACTTTAGTTGCAATATTCGCGTCGCAATAAAGCCATTAATCGTCACCAATCTTTCCATGTTATCTTGGCTTTGAAGGCGTAAACTTTCGATATCCGTGCCATCACTTTTCCAGACTTTATGGTATTCCTCTACAAGCCAACGGTGCTCATAGTAGGTGATGATAGCTAAGGCGTCTTCTTTGCTGGTGACTGGTTCACTGGTTAATAGGTGCCAGCTTAAGCCGTTCTTAGCGTTTCCTCGCTCTGCACAGCCGACATAGTAAACTGGGAGGGAGCGTCCTTTCTTATTGTAAGGCGCTTTGAGTGTCACTGGCGCATAGGTGATATCCAGTGTTGCGCTTCGGGCTTTTCTTCCTCCTTTTTGTGCAATGTGGATGTGTTTGGTGCCTGCACTCATCAGCTCGCTTGCAAACGCATAGAGCTTATCCTCACCTTCTTCAATATGACGACTTTGCATCGAGCGTACGACGAATCGTTGCTGCTCGGTCAGTTTATACTGCAAGTATTCGTAGATGTCCGCTTCGCGGTCACACACCGATATCACGTTCGCCATTTGTCCTTGCAGCCGCTCTGCCATCGCTCGTGACGCTGACTCCCACTTGTAACTTTCTTTTTCTTCGTAAGAAGTCGTCGCGTGTTTTTCTCTTTTTCCAATCGTGTTGATATCACGACTCCAGCGAGACTGTTCAATTAATCCCACAACTTGCTTTGTGTCTGGCGCAAACAGTAATACGCTATGAGCTAACAAGCCTCGTTGTTTTGCTCCTCGTCCGACATGACCCAAATCATCTCGAATGGAGGAATGTTTATAAACTAGTGTGGTCGTGTCTTCTAATGCGAGCAATAAGTTATGACTTTTTGCTTGTTCAACCGTGGCTTTAAAGCCTGACTCTGCTATAGCCGTTGCGTCAATATTCTCGTTGCGAATAAAGCGGTAGGCACCTTCCATATCGGCGGGGGATTGAGTGATGTTCACAAGTGGTTTTCCTGGTTCATTTGCAAGCGTTGATGCTAACTTTACCAGACGCGCTGTTCTTCTTGGATCACCTAAGTCCGATTTACCGAATTGTTGTTTTGCCCAATGAGTATGTTCGTTAATCATAATGTGCCCTCAAACAAGATTTGAAGATCTGATCATGACATTGAGATTTAGTTCAAAAAAATCCCCGCTAATTTCTTAGCAGGGATTTGTGTATAAGAGACAGCT
>NZ_JADYXE010000115.1:0-1293 GCF_015864465.1 Pseudoalteromonas sp. SWN29 | reverse complement strand
GGTAGTGTTTAGAAATCTGTGTCATTTCAGTATTATTAAGAAAACAGGAGTGACACATGACTCAATCTTTCGATTTCAACAAAGCATTAGCTGAACTTCAAGCTGGTAAAGGTCTTACTGGCGAAGACGGTGTTCTAACACCCTTAATCAAACAACTCACCGAAGCGGCTCTTAAAGCCGAATTAGAGCAGCATCTACAATCTGAGACGCAAGTTAACCGTAAAAATGGTTCAACCAAAAAAACAGTTAAGTCATCCATAGGCCAATTCGAACTTGAAACGCCCAGAGACCGTTCAGGTTCGTTTGAACCTCAGCTTGTTAAAAAGAACCAAACTAAGTTAACGCCTGAAATTGATGAGAAAATCCTATCTATGTTTGCTTTAGGTATGAGCTATCGAGATATTCGAGGCCACATACAGGATATGTATGGCGTTGAAGTATCAGAGGCCACCATCACTGCCGTAACAGACCAGCTGATACCAGAGCTTAAAGCATGGCAAGCTCGCAGCTTAGATACGCTTTACCCGTTTATCTGGCTTGATGCCATTCACTATAAAATTAAAGAAAATGGACGCTACGTGAGTAAGGCTATTTATACCGTGCTAGGTGTGAATATCGAGGGCCGAAAAGAGTTACTTGGTTTATATGTCTCTGAAAGTGAAGGGGCTAACTATTGGTTAGCAGTATTAACAGATTTACATAATCGTGGTGTATCCGATATTTTAATTGCCTGTGTTGATGGACTAAAAGGCTTCCCTGAAGCAATAGCAACAATCTACCCCGACGCCGAAGTGCAGGAGTGCGTCATTCATCAAATTCGTAATTCGATGAAGTACGTTGCTTCAAAGCACCAAAAAGAGTTTATGACTGACTTGAAACCCGTTTATAAGGCTGCCACTAAGGATGCAGCAGAAGCCGCTCTTGACGAATTAGATGCCAAATGGGGCAAGTTATACCCTATTGTTATCGCGTCTTGGCGTCGTAAATGGGGCAATCTGTCGGTTTATTTCAAGTATCCAGATTACGTGCGTAAAGCTATTTATACCACGAATGCGATTGAAGCTGTACATCGTCAGTTTAGGCGACTCACCAAGACTAAGGGAGGATTCCCTAATGAAAACAGCTTGATGAAACTATTGTATGCAGGCATATTAAATGCCTCAAAGAAATGGACAATGCCAATCCATAACTGGAATCTGACATTGTCGCAATTGGCCATCCACTTCGAAGGTAGGTTAGATGGTGTGCTAGATATTTAGCAATTTAGGCTGACACAGAATTCTGAACGCCCTC
>NZ_JADYXE010000114.1:0-1340 GCF_015864465.1 Pseudoalteromonas sp. SWN29 | reverse complement strand
TAACCTGATGTAATGGTCTCCTCCCTATACGGCATCTATGTGCCATGATTAAAGTAGTTACAATAATCAAAGGGAGAAGACCAAAATGAAGATTACAACAATTGGTTTAGACATAGCAAAAAGATTTTTCCATGTGGTGTGCTGCAATGAACAAGGGCGCTTAGTTAAAAAGAAAATGTTAAAGCGTGCGCAAGTGTTATCTTTTTTCCAACAACACACTACGTGTTTAGTTGCTTTAGAGGCCTGTGCAACTTCTCATTTTTGGGCTCGAGAAATCAGAAAATGTGGTCATGAGATAAAGCTTATTCCACCTCAGCATGTAAAAGCCTTCTTAGTTGGCAATAAAAATGATTATAACGATGCTTTAGCAATTAGCGTTGCTTCAAAACAACATCATATTAAGAGTGTCTGTATAAAATCAGTTGAGCAACAAGATAACCAAGCACAGCACAAAGCGAGAGAATTAGCGGTCAGACAAAGAACGGCACTATGCAATCAAATCCGAGGCTTAACTGCTGAATACGGAATTATTTTAAATCAGGGTGTAAACACAATACGCAAAAGTATCCCCCTAATTTTAGAAGATGAAAATACCGGATTATCAGGCGCATTTAAAGCGGTACTAAAGCAGTTAGAAACACAATTGAGTAACTTAGACAGCTGCATTGAAACTTACAGTACATTAATAGTTGAAACAGCAAAAAATAATGATATTTGCCAACGGATCCAAACAATACCTGGATTTGGTCCTATGGTATCAAGCGCCTATTTCAATGAAGTTGGAAATGGCAGTAACTATAAAAGAGGCCGCGATGTTTCAGCGTCTTTAGGTATCGTTCCGCGTCAACACAGTAGTGGCGGAAAAGATACTTTACTTGGGATAAGTAAGCGAGGAAATAGCTACTTAAGGTGCCTGTTGATCCAAGGAGCAAAAGCTGTTGTCTCAAGAGCAAAAACGAAGAATGATAAATTAAGTCAATGGATAAACCGACTGGTTCAAACTCGAGGGCATAATCGAGCATGTGTAGCTTATGCCAACAAGATGGCGAGAATGGCTTGGGCTATTAGCGCTTCAGGTGAGAGTTACTCACCCGTATAAATACTCTTCAAAGAATTGCGTAAGTGGCTTAAACGATGACATAACAGGTCAAACCTGCATATTGAAAACCTATAGAGTTCAGTGGTAGTAAATACCGATAACCTGATCAGGACAATATGCGCGGATTACATCAAGGTCAGAAGTAATAATCTTCACTAAAAGGCCGTATATATGACAGCAAACCTGTCCCTACTATCGTTGAATGACACCTTGCAATACTGGAGGAGACCATATATGAACT
>NZ_JADYXE010000113.1:0-1353 GCF_015864465.1 Pseudoalteromonas sp. SWN29 | reverse complement strand
CTAATGCCGATCATTTAAGAAATAGTTAATAGCACTTGAACGATCTTCTAGGTATGTAAGAATCCGAATTCTTTTGTAGAATTCGGATTTTTTATGCAACTTTCTAATGCTCTCGATATTATCAACAACATCAAACCTAATGAAGTTGAAACACTCGCAGATTTACTCCCTTTATCCCTTATCGAAGAGGCCTATGCGCTGACCGAAACCGTTACACTACGAAAAAGAAAACTAACCCTAGAATCGATGGCTTGGTTGTTGATCGGTATGGTTATTTATAATGACAAATCCATGGCCGATGTCGTTAATATGCTCGATATTGTTGACCGAGAAGGAAAGCCATTTGTTGCGCCAAGTGCTTTAACTCAGCGTCGTAAAAACCTAGGTGAAGCCGCCATGAAAGCCTTATTTGAATGCACCCAAAGACATTGGAATGATGACGCTAATCACCCTCATTGGAATGGGCTTACTTTACTTGGTGTCGATGGTGTTGTTTGGCGTACGGATGACTCCCCCCAAAATAATGAGGCCTTTACAAAACCGGCCAATACACAATACCCTCAGGTCAGAATGGTGTGTCAAATGGAGCTGAGCAGCCATTTAATAACGGGGAGCGCTTTTGATGATTACAAGGTCAATGAAATGGTGCTGGCTGAAAAGCTTATAGAAACCACACCCGATAACAGTCTCACTTTATTCGACAAAGGCTTCTATTCTTTAGGGCTTTTACATAAATGGCAAACGACTGGCAGTGAACGCCATTGGCTAATCCCCCTGAAAAAAAATGTGCAATATGACGTTATTCAAACATTAGGGCGTAATGATAAATTAGTCCAACTTAGGAGTAACCCAAGAGCAAGAAAAATGTGGCCAATGCTGCCTGACACCTTAATCGCGAGGTTAGTGACTCGAAAAATAAAGGGGAAATCATACAGTGTGATGACATCGATGACAGATCCGATGCGATATCCATCAGCCGATATAGGCGATATATACAGTCACCGCTGGGAGATAGAGCTTGGTTATCGCGAACAAAAGCAATATATGCTGGGTAATCGATTAACATTAAGAAGTCGCTTACCAGCGCTTGTAAAGCAAGAGCTGTGGGGAGTGTTGCTTACTTATAATATGGTGCGATATCAGATGGTAAAAATGTGCCACACATTAAAAGGTGATTATTTACCGTACCAACTGAGTTTCAATGGTAGTTTAGCTCAAATAATGAGGTTGCTTGTTGGATTACCTTATTCAACCCCAGGGGCCATACCACGTCAGTTAAAATACTTTTATACGATGGCAGAAAGCCTCATTCTAGAGCCTCGAAGGGAGCGAAGTTTTCCTCGCTCAGTCAAG
>NZ_JADYXE010000112.1:0-1381 GCF_015864465.1 Pseudoalteromonas sp. SWN29 | reverse complement strand
TCATAGGTTGGATCTTAAGGAATAAAACTTGAAAACATGCTCTGAATTTGATCTGATAGTAATCGCCAAACCACTATCTATCCCAAAAGCAGAGCATGAATAAACATAATACTGAGTTAAACAAAATAACGAAAGTGCTTAACGATTTTAATATTAACGAAATAGGTAAAACAAGCCGTTTTTGTAGCCGTAAACGAATAATAAAACCTTTCGAATTAGTCATGTCGTTAATAACGGCTCTAGGCGATAAATCGGTAAACACCGTGACAGATTTACATCGCTATTTTGTGAAGTTGACGGAAACTGATGTTCAATATAAACCGTTTCACAATCAACTGAGTAAGCCTGAATTCAGCCTATTGATGAAATCACTGGTCGATGTGGCGTTAAATGAATGGCAGCAACAAATACTCGGTACAGACGCCACTCTTTCTGACTTTAAACGCATAGTAATGCAAGATGGAAGTTCGTTCGCAGTGCACGATAGTTTAAAAGATACCTTTAAAGGTCGCTTTACTAAAATAAGTCCTGCGGCAATAGAGGTTCATGTGAGTTGGGATGTGCTTCAAGGTTATCCCGAAGAAATCTCAGTGAGTCCTGATAGCCAAGCTGAATATGATTTTTTACCTGATGCTAAATCGTTAGTCGACACCTTGTTTTTAGCGGATAGAGGTTATTTTAAGTTATCGTATCTTGAATCAATTGATACAGCAGGAGGCTTTTATGTTGTCAGGGCTAAAACCACGGTTAATCCAACCGTAGTAGCTGCTTTTAATCGTCACGGTAACGCGTTAAAACGGTTTTCACAGAAGAAGCAAAAGGACGTTAAAAAGCATATTCGTCGTAGTGTTATTGTCGATATGGATGTGGAAGGTAAAACGAATTATCGATTGATTGCGAGCTGGCCTAAAGGAAAAAGTGAGCCTACTTATTGGGCAACGAACTTAAATCGAGAAAAATTTAGCGCTGAAGCGGTAATAAAGCTCTACAGTCTCAGATGGCAAATAGAGTTACTGTTTAAAGAATGGAAGTCTTATTGCAACCTTCAGAAATTTAACACCAGAAAAGCGAGCATGATGGAAGGCTTGGTGTGGGCAAGTTTATTGACGTTGTTAGTAAAGAGGCGAATAGGCATGAGTGTTCAACAACTTGCCGGTATTGAGCTATCAACATTTATGGTAGCAAAAAACACCCAAGGTTGGTTTTATCAATTAATGGAGTCGATAACACAAGGCGTGATATCGACACTGAATAAAGCATGGCAAAAAACTATCAGTTTTTTGTCAAAATATGCACGAAGAGCGAACCCAAAAAGAGATAAAGAAAAAGGACGATTAAAATGCGGCCTGAATCCAATTCTCTCTTAATGTCTAACCTATGA